>DDFA01000141.1 GCA_002336975.1 Phyllobacteriaceae bacterium UBA1940 | reverse complement strand
CCAATTGGACGCGCGGCGCTCTACTCGCCGGCCTTGGCTTTCAGGGTCTGGTCGATGGCGGACAGGAAGCTGCCGATCTGCCGGGCGTTGTTGCCGAGATCGCTCCGTCCGTAGCGTGAGACAATCCGCATGTCGACGAAGGTGGCGTCGTCCTCTTCGGTCAGACGCACGACCGCGTCGTCGGCGAAGGCGAAGACCGGCGTATAGGCGATCATCTCCACCGACGCCTCGCGCGCGTCCTCGTTTGGCGTCGATCCGCCGCGCACGATCCAGCCGCGCGCTTGCGCTTCGGCGACGACTGCGTCCTGCACCTGGTCGATGGTCGCCTCGAAGCGGCGGCCGACGATGTCCGGATAGGCTTCGATCTGTTCGGCGACGGCGTCCGGCGAGGGGTCGACGATCGGGTTCATCGCGGGGTCCCGCGCGGCGGCGGCGATCGGCAGGTCGGGCGGATCGGCGGTGTCGGTCGTAATGTCGTTCAGCGCCGGGTAATAGAGGCCGGCGCCGGTTGCGGCGATCATCGGCGACAGCGCCAGCAGCGCCATTGCCGTGCCGGCTGTCGCATTGCGGCCGGCCTTGTCGCCGCGTTGCCACAGCCTGGCGAAGCCGAACGCCGCGCACGCCAGCGCGATCAGGGCGAGGGCCGAGACAACGCCGAGCACCATCAGGAACGGCGGCGTCTCGACAAAGCCGTAGCGGTGGCCGACGCTGGCGACCAGCAGCAGCACCAGCGAGAAGTAGCCGATGCGCCGCGACCATTCCGCCGCCCTCGATCTTCGCCGTTCAAGAAAGATTGTCGCCATCGCCACGCACTATCACTGTCCGCGGCGGTGCGAAACCGCCGCAGACAGTCGCCGTCGACCTCGCTCAGGCGGGCAGCTTGTAGTCCTTGAACTGCTCGCGCAGCTTGGTCTTGAGGATTTTGCCCGTCGCGGTATGCGGGATTTCGTCAACGAAGGCGACGTCGTCGGGCATCCACCATTTGGCGATCTTGCCCTTGAGATGGGACAGCAGCGCCTCCTTTGTCGGCTTCGCGCCGGGCTTTGGCACGACGATCAGCAGCGGCCGCTCGTCCCACTTCTGGTGATAGACGCCGATCACCGCGGCTTCCGCGATGTCGGGATGGCCGACCGCCATGTTCTCGATGTCGATGGTCGAGATCCATTCGCCGCCGGACTTGATCACGTCCTTGGCCCGGTCGGTGATCTGCATGTAGCCGTTCTCGTCGATGTGGGCGACGTCGCCGGTGTCGAACCAGCCCTCCGAATCGAACTGCTCCTTGCCGGCCCCGCCGTAATAGGCGCGGGCGACCGCCGGTCCGCGCACTTTCAGGCGGCCGAACGACTTGCCGTCCCAGTCCCTCGCGACATTCTCGTCGTCGGTGATCTTCATCTCGACGCCGAAGGGGACATGGCCCTGCTTTTCCTTGATGTCATATTTCTTCTTGCCCTTGAGGTTCGCCACCTCCGGCTTCATCGAGCCGAGCGTGCCGAGCGGGCTCATTTCCGTCATGCCCCAGGCGTGGATGACCTCGACGCCGTAGTTCTTCTCGAACTTTTCGGTGACGACGCGCGGGCAGGCCGAGCCGCCGATCACCACCTTGGTCAGATAGGGAAGCTTGAGATTGTTGGCCTCCAGATGCTGCAGCAGCATCAGCCACACCGTCGGCACCGCGGCGGTGAAGGTGACCTTTTCGGTGTCGAGCAGTTCATAGATCGACGCGCCGTCCATCTTGCCGCCCGGCATCACCAGCTTCGCGCCGATCAGCGGCGCCGACTGGCCAAGCCCCCAGGCATTGGCGTGGAACATCGGCACCACCGGCATGATCGAGGCGCGCGAGGAAATGCCCATAGCGTCGGGCATCGCCGCGATCATCGCGTGCAGCACGTTGGAACGGTGCGAATAGACCACGCCCTTGGGATCGCCAGTGGTGCCCGACGTGTAGCACATGCCGGCCGCGTCGTTCTCGCCGACCTCGACCCAGCTGAAATCGCCGTCCGCGCCTTGCAACCATTCCTCGTAGGCGACGACATTGGGCAGCGCCGATTGCGGCAGATGCGCCTTGTCGGTCAGCACGATCACCTTCTTGAGCGACTTCACCAGCGGACCGATCTTCTCGACGATCGGCATGAAGGTGAGGTCGACGAAGATCGCGCGGTCTTCGGCGTGGTTCATGATCCAGGCGATCTGTTCGGGAAACAGCCGCGGATTGAGCGTGTGATAGACGCCGCCCATGCCCATGATGCCGAACCAGGCTTCCAGATGGCGCGCCGTGTTCCAGGCGAGGGTCGCGATGCGGTCGCCGGGCTTGTAGCCTTCGCGCGCCAGCAATTGCGCCACCTTCAGCGACCGGTTCCTGATCTCGGCGTAGTTGGTGCGCACGATCGGACCTTCGACCGACCTCGAGACGACCTCGCGCTTGCCGTGATTGAGCGCCGCGTGGTCAAGAATCTTGTAGCACAGCAGCGGCCATTCCTGCATCAAACCTTGCATAAGTTCCTCCTTGGGACGGCAGGCATTTTGGCGCTATCTTGACGGTTGGCAAGGGGGCGCAAGGCCGCATTCCGGGGGCGGTCGTTTTTTTGAATCGGCCTGCGAAAAATCCTCGCGCACATGCCGCAAAATTGGCCGCTGACGCCGATTTCTGGGCAGTTTGCCGGCAATGAGAGCGTCGTGATCGGCGCGTTCAGTGCATATTCCGATCCGGAGCCAGCCGTGCGGCGGCCCAGCCGAACGCAACGCCGACGCACATCGGCCCAACAGCGTCGCCGCCGAGCATGAACAGCGCGATCAGCATGGCGGGCAGCGGCTTACCCAGGCCGGTGGTCAGGCTGGCCGCCATGCCCGCCACCAGAGCAACCGTGACCGGAACCTGAGGCATGACCGACAAGGCGGCCGCGCCGGCGGCTGCGCCGACGAAGAACAATGGAAACGCCGCGCCGCCGCGCCAGCCCGACGCCAGGCAGATCGACAGCGCCAGCGCCTTGAGGATGCCGAGCGCCAGCAGCGCCGCCATGCCGCTTTGCTGGCCCCAGCGCAGCATGTCCTCCATTTGGTGATGGCCGGAAAACAGCAGGATGGGAAATGCCGCCGCCAGCGCCGCAAAAAGCAGGCTGCCGACGATCGTCTGGGTGGCGGCGGCCCCGGTGCGCGCCAGCGCTGCCTGGATCGCCGGCAGGCCGAAGGCGAACACAAGCCCGGACGCCGCGCCGAGCATTGCCGGCAAGATCGCCAGCAGCATGTCGACGCCATCGCCCGACGCCGCGTGCGGCGGCAGGTGTAGCCGCATCGAGCCGGGTTCCAGCAGCCGGCTGGCCACCAGCAGGAATCCGAACAGGCCGGTAATCGCCGCGAGGTAGAGTTGCCAGCGCGGTGCTTCGGGATGTTCCTGGGCGACGACGGCGCCTGCGGGCGGCGATCCGTAGAGGCCGCCGAGCGCGCCTGCTGCGCCGGCTTCTGACATCAGGCGCGACGTGGCGTTGTCACGACCGAGGTAGAATGCGATCAGCGCCGACATTTCGGTCACCACCGCCAGGATGCCGGCTTCCGGGCCGATCGCCCCGCCGAACGCCACCGCGACGATCGCCATCGCCGCCATCAAAAGCGCGCTTTTGTGCATGTTGGCCGCCGGGTTGCGGGTCGCGTCGATCTGTTGCGCCAGATCCATCCCGCCGTGGCGGTGGCGCAGCAGGGCGATCAGCAGTCCGCCGCAGATCACCACGGCGAACACGTACCAACGCGCATCGGGGCCGGACCAGACCAGTTTGGTCGCGAGGCCCATCAACCACAGCACCAGCGCGGCGACGGCGCCAGCGACGAAACCGTAGACCGCCGCCAGAGCGCCGAGCCTCATTGGTGATCTCCCTGGCGGTCGGCCCGCGAGACGATGGAGTCGGCGATCGCGGTCGCGGTGGTGACGAACAGGCCCAGTCCCGCCAGTACGTAGAAAATGGTGAACAGCTTGCCGAGATCGGTCTTCGGCGAGAAATCACCATAGCCGATGGTCGAAATGGTGATGACCGAGAAATAGACCGAATCCAGCCAGGTCCATCCTTCGACAAAATGATAGACGACCGAGGCCGAGCCGACGAGGATGGCGGTCATCGCGCCCAGCAGCCGTACGCGCGGACTGCCGAACGCTGCGCCGATGCCGTCGCCCAGGCTACGAAGCGGCGTCATGGTCGGGCTCGAACACGCCGACATCCGAGGCCAGCAGCACCGCGAAGGGACGCGTCGCCTCGAAACTTGCCATGACGATGGCGATGATCGCCGTCAGCGGGATGGCGAGGATGGCGCCGGCGGTGCCCCACATCGAGGACCAGACCGCCAGTGCGACGAGGACGACGAAGGGCGACATGTTGACCTGGCGGCCGATCATCCTGGGCTCGAGCGAATTGCCGACCCAGGTCTGGGCGAGCGTCAGCAGTGCGGCAAGCAGCAGCGTCGTGCCGACCGAGCCGAACTGGGCGACGCTCAGAACCACCGGAAACAGTACGCCAAGCAGCGAACCGACATAGGGAATATAGTTGAGCAGGCCGATAGCGATGGCCCAAAACAGTGCGAAGTCGACGCCAAACCCAAGCAGGATGGCATAGGAAATCGCGCCCAGGATGACGTTGACCAGCGTCTTGATCGCCAGATAGTTGCTGACGGTCGCATTGATATTGCGAACGATTTGTTCGGCGCGCGCCCCCTTGTCGCCGGGCATGGCGACGGCGATTTTTCGGGCGAAATCGTTCCGCTCGGCCATCAGGAACGTGGCGTAGACGACGATCATCAGGATCAGTCCCGCCATCGCGCTGATCGAGCCGAGCGCGATGCCGGCCAGACGCTGTAGCGGAAACGCCTCGATGACCCGTTGCCGCATCGCGACCCAGTTGGGGTTCTCGACGCCAAGCCGGTCGGTGATCGCGGACACCAGCGCGGTGACGTTTCCGCTGTATTCGGGCAAGCGGGTGCTGATCTGTTCGGCGGTGGCGATCATCACCGAGCCGAACCAAAGCACGGCGACGAGAAACAGCAGCAGCACCACCAGGCGCCGAAGCCGCTCCGGCATGGCGTTGCCGCCCGGCAACCGCCCGAGCGCATCGCTGGCGGCGGTGAGCACGTAGACTGAGATGACAGCGACGAAGACCGGCAGCAGCACCGACTTGCCGATCACGAGCAGGAACCCGACAAGCAGGACCAGCGCCAAGCTGAGCACGACGGCGAGAAGACCATTGAGCGGGCCGATCTCTCCGGGATCTGGCGATTGTCTGATCATCATGGTCCGCCCCGACGCGCCGAAGGACTACGATGCGCACCGGATCTCAGCCGGCGCGGGTCGCGGATTGCGTGAATCTCGATAATGGCGTTCCCCCAAGCCGTTCTCAGCAGAGGTGTCGGCGCAGCCGACGTTCTGATTCCGAGACCGGTATCTTGCGCCGGTTCCGTTCGAATGGAAAGCGGTGGTTGGCCGCGATGCGACTATCAGGCGGGTCAGATCGCGGACGACCGGACACCTGTCCGGGATATCAGGGTTTCGCCGTCGCCGCGGGCCCGGGGCCGCCGTCGTCGAGGTGGACGAACTGGACGCCGCGGGCCTTCAAGGCGAGAATGCCGCGCACGACGCCCGCGCCGGCGGTACGGCCGGGCTGGTTGATATGGGCGAGGACGACATCGCCGTCGCGAGCCGACAACAGCCGCTTTTCGGAAGCGCCCGCGCTCAGTTGCGCGCCGCCGTCGCCATTGACCGAATAGCCCGCGACGCCCAGGTCCAGGGATCGTATTTCGGCCAGCGAGGTCGTCGTATATTTCGCCGTGGCGCCACGAAACCATTTCGGCGTCGCAAATCCGGCGGCTTTGATCGCGTCCGCGCCGCCTTGCGCCTCGGCCAGGACGGCGGCCGGACTTCCCGCCGCGGCCAGGCCGTAGACGCTCATTGGCCGGTCCACCGCCGGAATGTGCCGGGCGCCGTGGTTCTCGACCTGGAAGAGATCGGGGTGAGCCTGCAAGATCGCGACCGCCGCGGAATTGCGGCTCAGCCAGCGGGCGGTAGCGAAGATTGTCGCCGGAATGCGGTTGTCGACAAGCGCGCCGAGGATGCGCTGGTCGGTCCGTCCCTCGCAGGCGTCGAACGTCAACGCGATCCTCGGACGATCCGGGCCGCCGGCGATGACGTGCAGCGAAGGCTCCACCAGCGATGAGGCGAGCGCCGGCCCGCCCAGCACGGCGAGGCAGGACAGGGCGATGATCTGCAGGATGCGCATGGTCACACAACCATTTTGGCCGACTGCCCGTTCGGCCCAAATCATGGCCGGTTTTGGGCGGGCAGGCCGGCCGTTGCTAGGCTTTGCCGCGAACGGCCGCCTGGGCAGCCGCGAGGCGGGCGATCGGCACACGGAAAGGCGAGCACGACACATAGTCGAGCCCGACCTCCTCGCAAAAGCGGATCGACGCCGGGTCGCCGCCATGCTCGCCGCAGATGCCAAGCTTGATGTCGCGGCGCGTGGTTCGGCCTTTGTCGGACGCCGTGCGCACCAGTTCGCCGACGCCGTCGATGTCGAGCGAGATGAACGGGTCCTGATCGATGACGCCCTTGAGCCGGTAGGTCTCAAGGAAACTCGAGGCGTCGTCGCGGCTGATGCCGAAGGTGGTCTGGGTCAGGTCGTTGGTGCCGAAGGAGAAGAACTCAGCCGATTCGGCGATGACATGGGCGCGCAGCGCCGCGCGCGGCAGTTCGATCATCGTGCCGGTGAGATAGTCGATGGTGACGCCGGCCTCCTTCATCACCTCGGCGGCGACCTTGTCGATGCGCGCCTTGACGAAGTCGAGTTCACTCTTGAGGCCGACCAGCGGCACCATGATTTCGGGCACCACCGCGGCGCCTGTCGACTTGGCGGCGACGACAGCGGCCTCAAAGATGGCGCGCGCTTGCATCTCGGCGATTTCGGGGTAGGAGATCGCCAGGCGGCAGCCGCGATGGCCGAGCATCGGATTGAATTCGTGCAGCGATTCGGTGCGGGATCGAAGCTTCTCGGGCGAGACGTCCATCGCCTTGGCGACCTCCGCCAGTTCCTCGTCGGTCTTGGGCAGGAACTCGTGCAGAGGCGGGTCGAGCAGGCGGATGGTGACCGGCAGGCCGGCCATGATCTCGAACAGTTCGACGAAATCCGACCGCTGCATCGGCAACAGCTTGGCGAGCGCCGTGCGTCGGCCGGCCTCGGTATCGGCGACGATCATCTCGCGCATCGCCACAATGCGGTCGCCGTCGAAGAACATATGCTCGGTGCGGCAAAGCCCGATGCCTTCGGCGCCGAACGAGCGCGCCATGCGCGCATCCGCCGGCGTTTCGGCGTTGGTGCGCACCTTCATCCGGCGGATTTCGTCGGCCCAGCCCATGATGGCGGCGAAATCGCCCGACAGTTCCGGCTGCAGCATCGGCACGCGGCCCTTGAGCACCTGGCCCGTGGCGCCGTCGATGGTGATGACGTCGCCCTTGGTTAGCGTTGCGCCCATCGCCATCAGCACGCCCCTGCGGGTGTCGACGCGCAGCGAACCGGCGCCCGACACGCAGGGCTTGCCCATGCCGCGCGCCACCACCGCAGCGTGGCTGGTCATGCCGCCGCGGGTGGTCAGGATGCCTTCGGCGGCGTGCATGCCGTGAATGTCTTCCGGGCTGGTCTCGACCCGCACCAGGATGACTTTTCGTCCGGCCTGCCTCGCTTCTTCCGCTTCGTCGGAAGTGAAGACGATCTCGCCGGTGGCTGCACCCGGCGAGGCGGGCAGGCCCGAGCCGATAATGTCGCGCCGGGCCGACGGGTCGATGGTGGGATGCAGCAACTGGTCGAGCGACGCGGCGTCGATGCGGCCGACCGCCTCCTGGCGGGTGATCAGCCCTTCCGAGGCCATCTCGACGGCGATCTTCAGCGCCGCCTTTGCGGTGCGCTTGCCCGAGCGGGTCTGCAACATCCACAGCCGGCCGCGCTCAATGGTGAATTCGAGGTCCTGCATGTCGCGATAATGGCTTTCCAGCCGGCCGGCGATGGCGACGAAATCGGCGAACGCGGCCGGCATCGCCTTTTCCAGCGACGGCTTGTCGGAACCGGCGGCGATGCGGGCGGTCTCCGTGATGTTCTGCGGCGTGCGGATGCCCGCCACCACGTCCTCGCCCTGGGCGTTGATCAGGAACTCGCCGTAGAGCGCCTTTTCGCCGGTCGACGGATTGCGGGTGAAGGCGACGCCGGTGGCCGACGTGTTGCCCATATTGCCGAACACCATCGACTGCACATTGACCGCCGTGCCCCAGGCCTCGGGAATGTTGTGCAGGCGGCGATAGGTGATGGCGCGGGCGTTCATCCAGGATGAAAAAACCGCGCCGATGGCCGCCCAAAGCTGGTCGCGCGGGTCCTGCGGGAAGGGCTTGCCGAGTTCCTCTTCGACCTTGGTTTTGTAGAGCGACACCAGATAGCGCAGTTCGCCGGCGGAGAACTCGGTGTCGAGTTCGTAGCCTTTTCTGCCCTTTTCCTCTTCGAGGATTTCCTCAAACACCTCGTGGTCGAGTTCCATCACCACATCGGAAAACATCTGGATGAAGCGGCGATAGCTGTCCCAGGCGAAACGCTCGTCGCCCGAATCGCGCGCCAGCGCCTCGACGGTCACGTCGTTGAGGCCCAGATTGAGCACGGTGTCCATCATCCCCGGCATCGAGGCGCGCGCGCCCGAGCGCACCGATACCAGCAGCAGATTGGCGGGATCGCCGAATCGCTTGCCGGTGATGCGGCCGATTTCGGCCAGCGCCGCGTCGACCTGGTCGTTCAATTGCGCCGGAAAGGAGCGGTTGTTGGCGTAGAAATGGGTGCAGACTTCGGTGGTGATGGTGAAACCCGGCGGCACCGGCAGGCCCAGTGACGACATTTCGGCGAGATTTGCGCCTTTGCCGCCAAGCAGGTTCTTGTCGCCGACCTTGCCCTCTGCCCGTCCATCTCCGAACGAGTAGACCCATTTCGTCATTGGCATGTCCTCAAGATGCTGCGTTGCGGCAGCCCTTAGCGGATTATTTTCGCCGGCACGACTGTAAAATCGGTTAGTACCGGGCGATTGACGATGCCCGCCCGCGCCGCTACCGCTCGGTCGACAAAAGGGCTGGGGAGATGACGTCATGGCGCAGCAAAAACCGTCCGGCGAACTGGTGCTGCGCACGCTGGCGATGCCGGCAGACACCAATGCGGCGGGCGACATTTTCGGCGGCTGGGTGATGGCGCAGATGGATCTGGCCTGTGGCATCCGCGCCGCCGAGCGCGCCAAGGGCAGGGTGGTGACGGTGGCGGTGGAGCGGATGGTGTTCGCCAAGCCGATGAAGGTCGGCGACACGCTGTCGATCTACGCCGACATCGAGCGGGTAGGACGCACCTCGATGACGCTGAGGCTGGAAGCCTGGGCGCAGCGCTATCTGTCGGACGTGATGGAAAAGGTCACCGAGGGCGATTTCGTCATGGTCGCGCTCGACGGAGCAGGAAAGCCGGCTCCCATTCCAGCCGAGTGATCATTCGGCCGGGGCCGCGCCGTCGGGGCCGGCGATTTCGCTCCGGCCAGGCATTCCCTGACCAGCCCGGTCGATTGGAGCGCCGCGCGTCCAATTGGACGCGCAAAGGACGCTCTGACACGTTGAATCTGCTGCATCGTGCTTTCGAAAATCGATTCCGATTTTCGGGCCGATGCAGTAGCCGCGTGTGATAGCGCCGGCCGCGTATTCGGGATCGGCCGTCAACGCCGCATGCAGCCCCGGCAGATCGTAGCCGCATTCCTGCAAGGTTCGGAGCCGCCGAGATATACGGCCCACCTTGGATCGTTTGATGGCCAGATGGAATCGGCCTGTTCGGTTTCGGCCTGCCGATGCGATGATGAAAGCCGACCGGCTACGGGGCCATGTCGTCGAAGCGTTGCCTGGCGTCGTTGATCCGCACGGCGTTCCGCCTTGCCCAGTCGCCCAGCGCGCGCACCGGCGCCAGCAGGTCCTTGCCCATGTCGGTGAGTTCGTAGTCGACCCGCGGCGGAATGGTCGGAAACACGGTGCGCGTGACGAAACCGTCGCGCTCGAGCCCGCGCAGCGTCGCGGTCAGCATCTTTTGCGAGATACCGCCGACGGTGTTCTTCAACTCGGTGAAGCGCATCGGACCGGAACCCAGATAGCCGACGACCAGCACGGTCCATTTGTCGCCGACGCGCGCCAGCACGTCACTGATGACGCGGCAATCCTCGGTGATGTGAACGTGCCCTGGTTTCATCGACGTGCCTCCTTGCGTGGCCTTTCTGCTCCCCTATGTAGGGCCGGTATCTGATGGATACTAGGGATTAACAGGAGAGTAAAATGGCCAAACCCAAGATTGGCATTATCATCGGCAGCACGCGGCAGGGCCGCTTTGCCGACAAGCCGGCGAACTGGATCCACGAGATCGCCAGACAGCGCGGCGACATCGACGTCGAACTGGTCGACCTTCGCGATTTCCCGTTGCCTTTCTTCGACGAGGTCGCCTCGTCGGCATGGGTTCCGTCGAAGAACGAAACGGCGCGCAAGTGGCAGGCCAAGGTAGCGAGCTTTGACGGGTTCATCGTCACCGTCGCCGAATACAATCGCGGCCCGACCGCGGTTTTGAAGAACGCGCTCGACTACGCCTATACCGAATGGAACAAGAAGTCGGTCGGCTTTGTCGGCTATGGCGGCACGGGCGGCTCGCGCGCCGTCGAACAATTGCGGCTGCACGCGGTCGAGCTGCAGATGGCGCCGATCCGCGCCGGCGTGCACATCCAGTGGCCCGACATGCTGGCGGCCAACGAGGGCAGGAAGCAGCTCGCCGAACAGCCGCACCTCCAACAGAGCGCCAACGACATGCTCAACCAGCTCGTCTGGTGGACGGACGCACTGGTTGCGGCGCGCGCCAAGGATGCCGGGGCCGCCGCCAGGGCCGCGTGATCGACTTCATGCCCCGGACCGGGTCCGCCGGTTCGGGGCGTCGTCAAATCAATGACAGGAAACCCGGCCGTTGCGCCTCGGCTTGATGTCGAAGTGGAAATGGTCGCGGTGGTCGTAATTGTAGCCGGGGCCCAGCACGGTCGAGAAATATTTGCAGGCGTCGCCGCGCACATTGTTGAGCAGGCCGCGCTCGCGGAACGCGAACAGGCCCTTCTTCTTGATGCCGATCTTTTTGCCGCTGTTTAGTTCGACGCGCATGATGTCGAGCGCATTGCCCTTGCCGTGTTCGGACAGCGTGCCGGAGCCCGCGATGCGGCGGCACGAATAGCTCGATCCCTGGTGGATCGCCTTGATGCCCGATAGGTAGCGCAGCCGCGCCGCGGGCACGAGTTCCTTCCTGGTCCAGCGCGCCACTGTCAGCGCCATGGCGCAGGTCAGCGTTGCGGCCGGTTTCATCTCGACGCCGCCGGCAAGCGCCGACAGTTCCACCGGATGGTCGATGCCGCACTGGCCGTCGCGGATCGTCGGCAGGTCGCGGAATTTCGCGCCGATCTTCCTGAGCTGGCGACGGCACTGGACCTCGCTGTCGGGCAGGCCGGAATCGATCCGGGGCGTGGCCGGGAAACCGAACAGGCCGAAACGGCGGGGTTTTTCGGCGACCGGCGGCGGCGCAACCTGCACCGGCGGCGGCGGGAAAGCCGCCTGTTGCTGCGGATCATGGTCTCCGGCCGCGTCGCGCCCGGCATTGTCCTGGCCGGCGTCTGGAATGTCGTAGTCCTGCGCGCCGGGATCCAGCGCATCGTCGGGCGTCGACATCGGCCCGACCTCCATCTGCTCCTCGCCATCGGCCAGGCCGGACTGGTCGTCGACGGCGGGCGGAGGCATGTAAGCGGGCGGCGGCGCCATCATGGCGCGGGTGGGAACCGCGACGGCCGCGGTCTCCTGGACGTCGACCGACGGGCGCATGACG
Source organism: Phyllobacteriaceae bacterium UBA1940 (assembly GCA_002336975.1). Lineage (GTDB taxonomy): Bacteria > Pseudomonadota > Alphaproteobacteria > Rhizobiales > Rhizobiaceae > Mesorhizobium_A. Next base: position 3,177 of record DDFA01000141.1, on the reverse strand, counting down.
TCGGTGGCCGAACAGGCGACCAGCAGCGCGGCCATGGCTGTCAGCGATGCGGTGCGCTTCAGGGCGACGCGCATGGTCAATGTCCCTCAACTAACCCCCGGACCGCGACACTAACGGGGATTCGTAAAGGAAAGCTCTGTCCTGCGATTCACACCTGTGGCGGCTTCGCGGCGCTATCTGCAGTAGGTGGAGCCCGGCCGCCGCTTGGCGAGATCGAGATGCAGATGGGTGGCGTGGTCGGCGTTCGAGCCTGGCCCGAGCACCGTGGTGTAGGGCCCGCAGGCGGCGAGGCGCACCGCCAGCATGAACTTGGCCTCCTGCTGGCCTTGTACCCGACCGACGCCGAGCGTGCGTTTGTCGGCCAGAACGAAGCCGTCCACGTCGAGCGCGTTGCCGAAAGCGTGTTCCGACAGTTTGTTGGTGCCGTTGCGCGGCCGGCAGACATAGGCGGACGCATGGCGCAGCACCTTTACCGGCGAACCGAGCAGCTTTTGCGATGCCGGCACGACCACCTCGCGGATGAATCTTGCGGAACGCTCGGCGATGGCGCAATTGACCGCGCCCGCCGGCGCGAGTTCGACGTCGCTTCCCAGATCCGCGACCTGGATCGGCCAGGGCGCCGAGCAGCCGGCCTTGTCGGAGAGTTGCGGCAGTTCCCTGAACGCAACGCCGAGTTCGCGCAGCCGCGCGCGGCAGGCGAGTTCGTCAGCCGGCATCGAGACCGGGCGGATCGACGGCGTCAGGTCGTCCTTGGTCGGCCTTTCCGGTTTCGGGACCGTGCGCTGTTTGTCATCCGGCCTGGCGTCCGCCGACTTTTCGTCGCCGGCTTGCACCGGGCGCGGTTCCGGAACCGGGATATTTTCGAGATATGGTTCGGCGTTTGCCGCTTCGTCGGGCTCAACCGCCTTTGGCGCATCCGCCGGCCGCTCGGGTCTCGGCATCGGGACAGGCACATTGTCGATGGCAAACGCCGGACTGGCGCAAAGGCCAACAGCAGCGATCAGGGCAAACAGGGCAGGGCGCAACGTCGTGCGCGAAGCGCGGTTTAGGTCAAACATCCCCGCTAGAACGGCGCGGAGCCGCCGAAGTTCCGGGCCGCCGCGATGTTTCCTCAATCCGCGCATCGTCGCGCCAAGATTGGCGGCGAATGGTTGTGCAGGAATCGAGGGGGACAAAAAGATGCTGAAGACCACAATCGTCGCGATGACGCTGCTCGGTTGCGACTGCGATGCGAAGCAGTGCGAATTTGTCTCCGACGCGCCGGGCCAGTGGACAAGCGTCGCCGACTGCGAGGCCGCGATGAAACGCGCCGTGTTGAGCAATTCGACGCTCGACTATCCGCTTGTGACCGGCCTGTGCCGGACCGTCGAACCGAAGACCACGCTGGCGGCTGTCCCAGACGAAACCGTCGACGGGGCGCTGACCGCGAGCGTCGCGCCACGGACGCCGGAAGAGCAGACGGTCGTTGCGCTGGCCTTCCGCCAGACCGGCGCGGGGTATCGCACCGTCATGTCGGGCATGGATCAGGCGCGGACGGCCCTGGTCGAGCGCAGCATCGCCGCCGCGCAGGCCGTGACGCCGGTGCTTGGCCGCGTTGCAGGGCTGTTTCCGTCGTTTTGACTAGATTGAAGCGCGACGCTCCTCAGTCGTCGCGGGATATGATCGCCAGGCTCGTCGCATCCAGCACCAGGTCGTATTTTGACCATCCGAGTGCAGGGCGTCGTCGACCTCCCAACCGTCATCGGCATCCAGTTCGATTTCCTCCCAGCTGCTGTAGCCTGCCGCCTTGAGCGCCGTTTCGATGCGAGCGCGTTCCTCGGCCGTGGGCGCACGGTCGTCGGCAAAGGCGACTACGGGCGCGAGTGCGAGAACGGCGGCAATTGCGGCGATGCGAAAACGGATCATGCGAGGCTCCTGTACATGGAGCTTTGCATGTAGGAGGTTGTATGAAGACGTCAACCTGCCGTTGCTTGCCTGCGGCCCGGTCAGCTCGCTTCGCGCAGTTGCTCGGCGGTCTGAAGGTCGACCGACACCAGCTGGCTGACGCCCTGTTCGGCCATGGTCACGCCAAACAGCCGGTTCATCCTGCTCATGGTGATCGGGTTGTGGGTGATGATCACGAACTTGGTGTCCGTTGACGCCGCCATCTCGTCCATCAGATTGCAGAAACGCTCGACATTGTGGTCGTCGAGCGGCGCGTCGACCTCGTCGAGGACGCAGATCGGCGCAGGATTGGTGAGAAACACCGCGAAGATCAGCGCCATCGCGGTCAGCGCCTGCTCCCCGCCGGACAAAAGCGTCATGGTCTGCGGCTTCTTGCCGGGCGGACGGGCCAGAATTTCCAGACCGGCTTCCAGCGGGTCTTCCGATTCGATCAGCTGAAGTTCGGCCGTCCCACCGCCGAACAGATGCGTGAACAGCCGCTGGAACTGGGTGTTGACCACTTCGAAGGCGGCCAGCAGCCGCTCGCNNGTTCTTCCTCGGCGCGCAGATTGACCGCGCCGAGCCGCTCACGCTCGACCTTGAGCTTTTCCAGCCGGCGCTCCAGTTCGCCCGCATCCGGCAGTTCGGCGTCGGACGCAATTCCAGCGTGGCGCAGCACCAGATGCGGCGCGACGCCCATCGCCTCCTGGATGCGCGCCTCGGCCTCGCGACGGCGCTCGTCGGCGGCGGCGACGCGTTCCTCGGCGCGGGCGCGGCTTTCGCGCGAGCCTGACAGCGACTGGATCGCGTCGGTCGCTGCCTTGTCCAGCTGCGCCTGACGGTTTTCGGCCGTCTGCAACGCATCGGCCGCCAGTTTGCGCGCTTCCTCCGCCTTGGCGATTTCGCTGAGCAGCGCGCGGCGCTTGGCGTCGAGTTCGTCGGGCGCGTCGGCCAGTTGCGCGAACTCGCCGGCGGCCTCGGCCTTGCGTTCGGCGAGCGAGGCGATCTGGCGGTCGGCGTTCTCGGCCCTGGTGATCCAGTTCGCCGCTTCCGACTTGATCGCCTCGAGCCGGCGACGGCGGGATTCGGTCTCGCGCTTCAACCCCTCGTGGGCGGCGCGCGCATCGGCCAGCTTGGCGCGGTCGCCGGCGACGTCGACCGCCATACGGTCGAGCCGCGACTGCAGGCCCGACAGGTCGGGCGCGGCGGCAAGCGCGGTCTCGGCGGCGCGGAACGCGGCCTCGGCCTCGTCAA
>DDFA01000101.1:30318-40125 GCA_002336975.1 Phyllobacteriaceae bacterium UBA1940 | reverse complement strand
GCAGGAACTCCATCACGCCTTCGCGGGCCTTCTTGACCATTGGCGTGTTGGTGAAGATTTCCGGCGGCTCGCCATTGGGGCCGGGACGCAGGTCGCGCACGCCCATCGCGCAGGAGGCCGCCGGCTTGGGCGGGCCGCCCTTCACCTCGACCAGGCACATGCGGCAATTGCCGGCGATCGACAGCCGCTCGTGGAAGCAGAAGCGCGGCACTTCCGCGCCCGCGTCCTCGGCCGCCTGCAGCAGCGTGTAGTGATCGGGAACATCGATCTCTTTCCCGTCGACCTTGATCTTAGCCATTCTTGCCCCCGGCGGCTCGCGCCGCTTCGTATTCCTGCCCGGCTGCGGTCACGGGCCCAAGCCCGGTCCGGCCAGCCGCCGCACTTCGCTGCGAGCCGTTCGCCACGGTCATCCCAGCTTCTTTCCGGTCAACAGCTTCGCCGCCTGGTCGATCCAGCCGTCGCGCGACACCCTGCCCGGGAAGCCGAAGTGCTCCTCGATACGCATCACGTCGGCATCCGTCCATGCGGCGATCTGCGCATAGGTCGACACGCCGAGCTTGTTCAATACCTGTTCGAGCTTCGGGCCGACGCCGGAGATGATCTTCAGGTCGTCCGCCGCCGCCGGAACGGCAGCCCTTGCGGAGCGAAGCTCGATGACTTTCGCGGTGGTTTCGCCCGAAACCCCGGTCGCCTCGCCTGCGGCGACAGATGCATCGGATATGATCTTTTTGACAGCCGTCCTGGCTTTCACAACGGTCGGCTTCGGCGCCTTGGGCAGGCTCGCCTCGTCGGCGGCGGTGCCGCCGAGCGGCGCGCTTGCGTCGGACAGGCGGCGCGACGCCTGCAAAGCGCCCGACATGGCGCCCATCCAGAAGCCGAACACCTGGCTTGCCGCGCCGATGCCCAGCGTCACCGCGATCGCCGGCAGCGCCAGCGGATGCGAAAACAGATCGGACTTGACCTGCGCTTCGTCCTCGCCCGGACGCATATTTTGAGGATCGCTCATCAAACCGCTCCTTGCCAGTTAAGCCCTGCCCTACTCCGCCGCCGCCAACACCGGCTGCGCACGGTGCGAGTTGCGGGAAAATTCATCGATGCGACGCTCGATCTCGCCGCGATAATTGCGGATCAGGCCCTGGATCGGCCACGCCGCCGCGTCGCCCAGCGCGCAGATCGTATGTCCCTCGACCTGCTTGGTCACATCCAGCAGCATGTCGATCTCGCGCTTGTCCGCCTCGCCCTTCACCAGCCGCTCCATCACCCGCCACATCCAGCCGGTGCCCTCGCGGCACGGCGTGCACTGACCGCAGCTTTCGTGCTTGAAGAAATAGGACAGGCGCGCGATCGCCTTCACGATGTCGGTCGACTTGTCCATGACGATCGCCGCCGCGGTGCCGAACGAAGACTTGAGTTCGCGCATGCCGTCAAAGTCCATGTGGGCGTCGATGATGTCCTCGCCCTTGACCACCGGACAGGACGCGCCGCCGGGGATCACCGCCAGCAGATTGTCCCAGCCGCCTCGAACGCCGCCGCCGTGTTTTTCGACCAGTTCGCGGAAGGTGATGCCCATTTCCTCTTCGACGACGCAGGGCGTGTTGACGTGGCCGACCAGCATGAACAGCTTGGTGCCGACATTGTTGGGGCGGCCGATCGACGAGAACCAGGCCGCGCCGCGCCGCAGGATGGTCGGCGCCACCGCAATCGATTCGACATTGTTGACCGTGGTCGGGCAGCCATAGAGGCCCATATTGGCAGGGAATGGCGGCTTCAGCCGCGGCTGACCCTTCTTGCCCTCGAGCGATTCGAGCAGCGCCGTCTCCTCGCCGCAGATATAGGCGCCGGCGCCGTGGTGGACATAGACTTCGAAATCGTAGCCGTTCTTGTTGTTCTTGCCGATCAGGCCGGCGTCGTAGCACTCATCGATCGCCCGCTGCAGCGCCTCACGCTCGCGGATGAATTCGCCGCGCACATAGATGTAGGCGGCGATCGCGCCCATGGCGAAACCGGCGATCAGGCAGCCCTCGACCAGTGTGTGCGGATCATGGCGCAGGATCTCGCGATCCTTGCAGGTGCCGGGCTCCGATTCGTCGGCATTGACGACGAGATAGCTCGGACGGCCGTCCGAAACCTTCGGCATGAACGACCATTTCAGGCCGGTCGGGAAACCGGCGCCGCCACGGCCGCGCAGGCCCGACGCCTTCATCTCATCAATGATCTTGTCCCTGCCGCGCTCCAGGATCTCCTTGGTGCCGTCCCAGCAGCCGCGCTTCATTGCGCCGGCCAGCGACTGGTCGAACTTGCCGTAGAGATTTGTGAATATGCGGTCCTTGTCAGCGAGCATCCGTCACATCCTCAAACCGGTTTCTTGCCAAAGACGCGGACATATTCAGCGACGCCGCCCTTGGCCAGGGCTTTCGCCTGCTTGACCCATTCGTCGCGGTCGATGCGGCCGCTGAACGAGAGATAGCCGTCGACCCAGTCGCGCTGATCCTTGGTCCAGGCGGCGACCTGCGCGAACTGGAAAATGCCGAGTTCGTGCAGGATGGCCTCAATCTTCGGCCCGACGCCGGAAATCAGCTTCAGATCGTCGACGGTCTTGGGCCGCGCCATGCCGGCGGGACGGCGCTTGTCGTCGAGCGTCGGCTTGGCGGCCGGAGCAGGCTTTGCCGCCTTCTTCGGCTCCGGCTTCGCCGAAGTCTTGGGTTCCGCCTTCGCCTTGGCGGCGGGCTTTGCCGCAATGCTCGCGGCCTGGACCGGCTTCGGCGCGCCAGTGGCGGCATCCGACTTCGGCGCGTCGGTCGCGGCAGCGGCCTTGAGCGCCTTGGCCGCCTCCCTGGCGTCCTTGTCGCGCGCCGATTTCAGCAGCGCCTTCTCATCCTGCAACGCGGTAAAACCCGAGACCGGGGCAGAGAAATGGCGGCCGTTTTGCGGTCCGGGCGCAATCGAGGAACCGCGGCCGGCTTCGAACGCGTCGATGATCTGGGCCAGGCGTTCCGGCGTCAGATCCTCGTAGGCGTCCTTGAAGATCATCACCATCGGCGCATTGGCGCAGGCGCCCAGGCACTCGACCTCTTCCCAGGACAGCGTGCCGTCGACATTGGTGTGGAACTGGTCGTGATGGATTTTTGAGCGGCAGACGTCGATCAGCGCCTCGGCGCCCATCAACTGGCACGGCGTCGTGCCGCACACCTGTACATGGGCGCGCGTGCCGACCGGCTTCAGCTGGAACTGGGTGTAGAAGGTCGCGACCTCAAGCACGCGGATGTAGGGCATTTCCAGCATCTGCGCGACGTGTTCGATGGCGGCGCGCGTCACCCAGCCTTCCTGCTCCTGCGCCAGCATCAGCAGCGGGATGACGGCCGACTGTTCGCGGCCCTTCGGATATTTCTTGATCCAGGTCTTGGCCTGCGCGGTCATCGCCTTGTTGAAGGCGAACGACGCTGGCTGGACTGCGGGATCGGCGAGACGGCGGACTGACATTTAGCGATCGACCTCACCAAACACGATATCGATGGAGCCGAGGATCGCCGTCACGTCGGCGAGCAGATGGCCCTTGCACAGGAATTCCATCGCCTGAAGATGGGCAAAACCCGGCGCGCGCAGCTTGGCGCGATAGGGCTTGTTCGACCCGTCGGAGACGAGATAGACGCCGAACTCGCCCTTGGGCGCCTCGACAGCGGCATAGACGTCGCCTTCCGGCACCCGGTAGCCTTCGGTGTAGAGCTTGAAGTGATGGATCAGCGCTTCCATCGACTGCTTCATCGGGCCGCGTTTGGGCGGCACGACCTTGCCGTCGGCGTTGGACACCGGCCCGGTCTTTTCCTTGCCGAGCAGCAGGTCGACGCACTGGCGCATGATGCGGGCGGCCTGGCGCATCTCTTCCATGCGGATCAGGTAACGGTCGTAATTGTCACCGTTCTTGCCGATCGGAATGTCAAACTCCATCTCCGAATAGCATTCGTATGGCTGCGATTTGCGCAGATCCCAAGCCGCGCCCGAGCCACGCACCATGACGCCCGAAAAACCCCAGGCCCAGGCGTCTTCGAGGCCGACCACGCCGATGTCGACATTGCGCTGCTTGAAGATGCGGTTGGGCGTCAAAAGCGCGTCAAGATCGTCGACCGCCTTGAGGAACGGATCGATCCACTTGCCGATGTCCTCGATCAGCTGCTCGGGCAGGTCCTGGTGCACGCCGCCGGGCCGGAAGTAGGCCGCATGCATGCGCGAGCCCGAGGCGCGCTCGTAAAACACCATCAGCTTTTCGCGCTCGACAAAACCCCACAGCGGCGGCGTCAGCGCACCGACGTCCATCGCCTGGGTGGTGATGTTGAGCAGATGGCTCATGATGCGACCGATCTCGGAATAGAGCACCCGGATCAGCTGGCCGCGCTTGGGAACCTCGATGCCGAGCAGCCGCTCGGCCGCCAGGCAAAACGCGTGCTCCTGGTTCATCGGCGCGCAATAGTCGAGCCGGTCGAGATAAGGCACCGCCTGGAGATAGGTCTTGTTCTCCATCAGCTTCTCGGTGCCGCGGTGCAGCAGGCCGATATGCGGATCGACTCGCTCGACCACCTCGCCGTCGAGCTCCAGCACAAGGCGCAACACGCCGTGCGCGGCAGGATGCTGCGGGCCGAAATTGATGTTGAAGTTGCGGACGGCGTGCTCGGTCATTGGGACTTTGCCTCGTCGAGGAGTGTCGGTCGTCGGTCGTCGGTCGTCGGTCGAACGCCATACGGCGATCGTTTCACGCGGTCGGTCGGGCTTGGAGCCGCCTTGCGTATCAGGCTGCCAAGCATCTTCCCAAGGTCGTCAGAACGACCGAGGAGCAAATCCGCGTCCTGCTGTTGCAGAAGCCCGACGCGTCCCGCCAGCAGGACATGCGTCTCAAATTCCTTCAGCGATCCTTGCGTCGTCCGCAGGAATTGCACGAACGAACCCGACGATCCCCGTCCAAATCCTTCGGCGATATTGGCGGGCACCGACGCTTCTGACCGCCGGACTTGAGATGTCATTCCAAACATTTCTTCCTTCGGCCACGACTTGGTGACGCCGTAGGCTGCTTCGGCCAGATCCATCCCGGCCTGCCAGACTCTGAGGTCGCGATACGACTGGATCACGCTCATTGCAAATCTCTCACGACCGACGACCCACGACCGACTCAACCCTTTGCCTTTTCATCGCCGGGCAGCACATAGTCCGTGCCTTCCCAAGGCGAGATAAAATCGAAATTGCGGAATTCCTGCTTGAGCTCCACCGGCTCGTAGACCACGCGCTTGACCTCGTCGTCGTAGCGAACCTCGACAAAGCCGGTCAGCGGAAAATCCTTGCGCAGCGGATGCCCCTCGAAGCCGTAATCGGTCAGGATACGACGAAGATCAGGATGGCCGGAGAACAGGACGCCATACAGATCGTAGGTCTCGCGCTCATACCAGTCGGCGCCGGGGAAGACCGAGGTGATCGAGGGCACGACCGTGTCCTCGTCCGCCTGGAGCTTGATGGCGATGCGCTGGTTCTGGCGTGGCGACAACAGATGATAGACCACGTCGAAGCGGCGCCGGCGGGCCGGGTAGTCGACGCCGCAGACGTCGATGATCGAGATGAACTGGCACTGCACGTCGCGCTTGAGGAACGACACGACCTCGACGATGTCGTCGGCCGAAACATGCAGGGTCAGGTCGCCGAACGCCACCACCGAGCCCTCGACCTTCGCGCCGAGCTTCTCCTGGATGTAAGCGGCCAGTTCGTTCAGAGCTTCGCTCATTGACTATCTCTCGATCGTTCCGGTGCGGCGGATCTTCTTCTGCAGCAGCAGCAGACCGTACAGCAGCGCCTCAGCCGTCGGCGGGCAGCCCGGCACGTAGATGTCGACCGGCACGATGCGGTCGCAGCCGCGCACCACCGAATAGGAATAATGGTAGTAGCCGCCGCCATTGGCGCANNATCATCACGTCGGACTGGCGCGGCGAGGCGCGCGGCGCAATGCCAAAGCGCTCAGAGTCGTAACGCGGCATCGCCGAATGGATCATCTCGACGGCGCAACACGCCAGGCCGAAGGTCATGTACATCAGCGAGCCGGTGCGCGCCCAGGTGATCAGAGCCTCGGAGGAGGTGACGAGAAAGCCCTTGTCGGCCAGTTCGTCATTGATCTCGGTGAAGAAGCGGTCGTCGTGACCGATCGGCTTGCCGGTGACGGGATCGAGAACGCCCCTGGGTTTCGGCGCGACAAGCGTACGCGGTGCGTCGTTCAATCCCATTCGAGCGCTCCCTTCTTCCATTCGTAGATGAAGCCGATCGTCAGCACGCCGAGGAAGACCATCATCGACCAGAAGCCCAGCATGCCGATTTCGCCGAACGAAACCGCCCAGGGAAACAGGAACGCCACTTCAAGATCGAAAATAATGAACAGGATCGACACCAGATAGAACCGAACGTCGAACTTCATGCGCGCATCATCGAACGCATTGAAGCCGCATTCATAGGCAGATAGTTTTTCCGGATCGGGATTGCGGTAAGCGACCAGGAAGGGGGCGATGGTCAGCGCCAGCCCCACCACCAGGGCGACCCCTATGAAGATGACTATCGGCAAGTAGGAAGTCAGAAGCGATTCCATCTCGCACCTTTCCCGTTGGCTCACCCTACACTAGCAGCTTGTCGCGCCTGAACGACAACAAAACGCGCCATAGGTGCGCGACAGTTTCGCCCGATGTCGCGAGCCGCTGCATACGGTTGCTAATTCGCGGCGACGGTTATCGCAGCCGATTGCAGGAAGCAAGACCGATAGGACGGTTGGCGCAACAGAACGGGGTCTGGGCTGGCGATTCCTGGCGGGCTCGGATAACCACGCAGAAGGCCAACCGAACAGGCGGGATACGACGTGACGGACGCGCAGTCGAAGGAATTTCTCCCGCCCTATTCGCACCCGCGCACCGCGCTGATCTTCGCCGCGGCGATTGCCGCGGTGATGGCGATCTTCACGCTGTTTCCAGTGCTCGATCTGGCGGTTTCCGGCTTCTTCTACATGCCCGGCCCGGTCCCATGGGACAATTCGGCCTGGTACTGCCGCGGCTATGCGCTCGCATGCCAGCCGCAACTCGTCATCATCCGCGATGTGTTGCACGTGCTGCCGCTGATTCTTGGCGCATTGCTGCTGGTCGCGACCCTGTGGGTCGCGTGGCGGCACCGATCGGTTGTCCACCCCCTGGCGCTGCGCTACGGGGCGGCGTTCTGGAGCCTCGTCGTCGGCAATCTGCTGCTGGTCGATCTGGTGTTGAAACAGCATTGGGGCAGGCCCCGCCCCTACCACCAATATATCGGCCAGGCGCGTTTCGATTCGTACCATTTCGTAGCGGCCGGCGACTGGCGCGGCGCGTGCGAATCGAACTGCTCATTCGTTTCCGGCGAGGCCAACGCGCTGTTTTGGATGGTGTGCGCAACCGCGATCCTTCCGCACGGCATTCGCAGGCCCGCCTTCTTCACGGCGCTGGCGCTGGCGGTTGGCGGATCGGCGCTTCGCGTCGCCTTTGGCGCGCACTACCCGTCCGACGTCATTGTCGGCGGGCTGATCGCGGCGTTGGTGTTTTCGCTGTTTGCAATGGCGAGCGCCTGGATCGAACGGAAGACCGGCGCCGGGCTGATCGCCTCCACGAAATAGAGGCGGGAAAAACTGGCGCGAGTGACGGGGCTCGAACCCGCGACCTCCGGCGTGACAGGCCGGCACTCTAACCGACTGAGCTACACCCGCGCTTGCGACTGGGCAGGTTGCCCCGCGCGTCGTGGGCGGTGGATACGGGTTGAGTTGCGGCCTGTCAAGCGCCCTCGAAACGATTTCAGGACGAGTTTTCGAGATGCGGCAGCAACGGGGCTGACCCGGCCCGAATATCCTTGCGCGCAAAGCGCGAACCGCCTAAATGCGGCCTCCGGGGGCGATTAGCTCAGTTGGTAGAGCGCTTCGTTTACACCGAAGATGTCGGCGGTTCGAGCCCGTCATCGCCCACCATTTTTCCCCTTCGCTGCAGATTGCTTCTTTTGCGTCTTCGGGTCTGTGGACTGACGCGGATCGGGCGTGTGTCGAGTTGCGCGGATCGCAACGCCTATGCAACGGACGCGCAGCGCGGCAGACACAAAAAAGCCGGGCGCTGGCCCGGCTTTCTCATCGGGTCGCCCCGAAGCTAGGCATGATCCCGGCCTTAGTTGACCGCGTCTTTGAGACCCTTGCCGGCCGAAAACTTCGGCACGTTGCGCGCCGCGATCTGGACGGTTGCGCCAGTGCGGATATTGCGGCCGGTCGAGGCTTCGCGGCGGGTTACAGTGAAATTGCCGAAGCCGACGAGGCGCACGTCACCGCCACGCTTGAGCTCACGGGTGATGACGTCAAAGACCGCGTCAACCGCGGAGCCGGCGTCCGTCTTGGAGAGGTTCGACATTTCTGCGACTGCGGAAACGAGTTCATTCTTGTTCATGCACATCCCTTTCCTTGTTATTGACCGGAAAAACGACTCACCGGCGATGGCGGGACTTTATGGAAAAGCCCCACCGTTACCAACCGCGAACGCCGGTTGAAGGCTGCAGATTGGCGAGATTCACAACGTCTGCGTCGCCAAGACCGGCAAAAAACGCCGTGCCGGGATTCTTGAAACAGAAAAGGCCGGAATTGGTTCCGGCCTTTTCGTCATTGTCAGTGTAACGGCGCCTCAGTGGGCGACGCCGATCGCAGCGTCGTCGGAGCCGTCGTGCTTGACCGGAGTTGCCTCCGGCTCGACCCATTCGATCGGCTCGGGCATCCGCTGAAGAGCATGGCGCAGAACCTCTCCGACGCGGCTGACCGGGATGATCTCCATGCCCGACTTCACGTTGTCGGGAATGTCGGCCAGGTCCTTGGCGTTCTCCTCGGGGATCAGCACCTTCTTAATGCCGCCCCGCAGCGCCGCAAGCAGCTTCTCCTTCAGGCCGCCGATCGGCAGCACCCTGCCGCGCAGCGTCACCTCGCCGGTCATCGCCACATCGGCCTTGACCGGAATGCCGGTCAGCACCGAGACGATGGCCGTGACCATCGCGATGCCGGCCGACGGGCCGTCCTTGGGCGTCGCGCCTTCGGGCACGTGAACGTGGATGTCGCGCTTGTCGAAAAGCGGCGGCTCCAGGCCGAAATCGAGCGCGCGCGAGCGGACGTAGGACGCCGCCGCCGAGATCGATTCCTTCATCACGTCCTTCAAATTGCCGGTCACCGTCATGCGGCCCTTGCCGGGCATCATGACGCCTTCGATCGTCAGGAGTTCGCCGCCGACCTCGGTCCAGGCAAGTCCGGTCACCACGCCGACCTGATCGTCTGCCTCGACCTGGCCGAAGCGGAAGCGCGGCACGCCGAGATAGTCGGAGATGTTGGCGGCGGTGATTTCCACCTTCGGCGTCTTCTTGCGCAGGATCTCGGTGACCGACTTGCGCGCCAGCTTCATCAGCTCGCGCTCAAGCGACCGCACGCCGGCCTCACGGGTATAGGTCTGGATGATGGCGCGGATGGCGTCTTCCGAGACCGAGAACTCGTTGGGCTGCAATGCATGGTCCTTGATGGCCTTGGGCAACAGGTGCCGCTTAGCGATCTCGACCTTCTCGTCCTCCGTGTAGCCGGCGATACGGATGATCTCCATGCGGTCCATCAGGGCCGGCGGGATGTTCAGCGTATTGGCCGTGGTCACGAACATGACGCTCGACAGGTCGTATTCGACCTCGAGGTAATGATCCATGAAGGTCGAGTTCTGTTCCGGGTCGAGCACCTCGAGCAGCGCCGACGACGGGTCGCCGCGGAAATCC
>DDFA01000101.1:0-30313 GCA_002336975.1 Phyllobacteriaceae bacterium UBA1940 | reverse complement strand
GCATCGAGCCGATATAGGTGCGCCGGTGACCGCGGATCTCCGCCTCGTCGCGCACCCCGCCGAGCGCCATGCGCACATATTCGCGGCCGGTCGCCTTGGCGATCGACTTGGCGAGCGAGGTCTTGCCGACGCCCGGAGGTCCGACCAGGCACAGGATCGGCCCCTTCATCTTGTTCTGGCGGCTCTGCACCGCGAGATATTCGACGATGCGGTCCTTGACCTTGTCGAGGCCGAAATGGTCGTGGTCGAGCACTTCCTGGGCCAGATCGAGATCGTATTTGATCTTCGAGCGCTTGCCCCACGGAATCGACAGCAGCCAGTCGAGATAGTTGCGCACGACAGTGGCTTCCGCCGACATCGGCGACATGGTGCGCAGCTTCTTCAACTCGGCGTCCGCCTTCTCGCGGGCCTCCTTGGACAGCTTCGCCTTCTTGATGCGCGCCTCGATCTCGGAGACTTCGTCGCGGCCGTCCTCGCCCTCGCCGAGCTCCTTCTGGATCGCCTTCATCTGCTCGTTGAGATAATATTCGCGCTGGGTCTTCTCCATCTGGCGCTTGACGCGCGAGCGGATGCGCTTCTCGACCTGGAGGACCGAGATTTCGGACTCCATGTGGCCAAGCGCCTTTTCGAGCCGCAGCTTGACCGACAAGGTGGCGAGCATGTCCTGCTTTTCAGGAATCTTGATCGCCAGATGCGAGGAAATGGTATCGGCGAGCTTGGAATAGTCCTCGATCTGGGCGGCCGCGGTGATCACCTCGGGCGAGATCTTCTTGTTCAGCTTCACATAGTTCTCGAAGTCGGACACGACGGAACGCGCCATCGCCTCGATCTCGACCTCGTCCTCTTCGGGCTCGGTCAACAGCGACGCCTTGGCTTCGTGATAGTCCTCGCGATCGGTGAAACTCTCGATGCGCGCACGCGACGAGCCTTCGACCAGCACCTTGACTGTGCCGTCCGGCAGCTTGAGAAGCTGCAGCACGTTCGCCAGCGTGCCGACGTCGTAGATCGTGCCGGGGGCCGGATCGTCGTCGGCGGCGTTCATCTGGGTGGCGAGAAGGATCTGCTTGTCGGATCCCATCACCTCTTCCAGCGCCTTGATCGACTTTTCACGGCCAACGAAGAGCGGCACGATCATATGCGGGAACACCACGATATCGCGCAGCGGGAGGACTGCGAACGTGCCGTTTCCCTGGGATTTTGCCTGCCTGGCCATTTGGTCTGCCTTTCTTCCGCGATCGCCTTTGGCCAACCGCGAATCTCATATTAGCGGGCGTGCGCCATTCCGCCTACCTCGGTGGAACCTCGGACTTATCAGCACGGAAATGGACAAGCGCGCCCCGTCTCAGGTTAGTTGGATGCGCGTCCGTGAAAAAACAAGTGGCGGCCGGACGTCCGTCGATCCTGCGGCCGGTTTGGCGACCGGCCGATGCCCCAGCACGGCTTGCCCGCGTCAAGGCGCCGGGCACACCCGGGTGACGTCCCAGGACCAATCGATGTTCAGGGACAGGCCGCGGCGTGAAGGCAAAGGCGGCCGGCGGGCGGCCGCTTTCGACAGCGATCACGGCGCGGTCAGGCGCTCGCCTTATCCTTCTGTTCCTTCTCGGAATAGATGTAGAGCGGACGCGCATTGCCGTTGACCACCTCGTCGGAGATGACGACTTCCTGCACCCCGTCGAGCGCCGGCAGCTCAAACATCGTGTCGAGCAGGATCGCCTCCATGATCGAACGCAGGCCGCGCGCGCCGGTCTTGCGTTCGATCGCCTTCTTGGCGATCGCCGTCAGCGCGGTCTCGTGGAAGGTCAGGCCGACATTCTCCATCTCGAACAGCCGCTGATACTGCTTCACCAGCGCGTTCTTCGGCTCGGTGAGGATCTGGATCAGCGCCGCCTCGTCGAGGTCTTCCAGCGTCGCCAGCACCGGCAGGCGGCCGACGAATTCGGGGATCAGGCCAAATTTCAGCAGATCCTCGGGCTCGACCTGACGGAACAGTTCGCCGGTGCGGCGATCCTCCGGCGAGGCGACCGCCGCGCCGAAGCCGATCGACGTCTTGCGGCCACGGTCCGAGATGATCCGGTCGAGGCCGGCGAACGCGCCGCCGCAGATGAACAGGATGTTGGTCGTGTCGACCTGCAGGAACTCCTGCTGCGGGTGCTTGCGGCCGCCTTGCGGGGGCACCGAGGCGGTGGTCCCTTCCATGATCTTGAGCAGCGCCTGCTGCACGCCNNGCGCGCTCGACATTGTAGTCGGCCGACTGCAGCAGCTTGAGAATGATGTTTTCCACGTCCTCGCCGACATAGCCGGCTTCCGTCAGCGTCGTTGCGTCGGCCATGGTGAACGGCACGTCGATGATGCGGGCGAGCGTCTGGGCGAGCAGCGTCTTGCCGCAACCCGTCGGTCCGATCAGCAGGATGTTGGACTTGGCCAGTTCGACGTCGTTGCCCTTTGTCGCATGGGCCAGGCGCTTGTAGTGGTTGTGCACCGCCACTGACAACACGCGCTTGGCGTGCGGCTGGCCGATAACGTAGTCGTCCAGGACGGCGAGGATTTCCTGCGGAGTGGGTACGCCGTCGCGCGACTTCAGCGTCGAGGTCTTGTTCTCCTCGCGGATGATGTCCATGCACAGTTCGACGCATTCGTCGCAGATGAACACGGTCGGGCCCGCGATCAGCTTGCGGACCTCGTGCTGGCTCTTGCCGCAGAACGAACAGTAGAGCGTATTCTTGGAATCGCCGCCGTTGCTGACCTTGCTCATCCTACCAATCCTTCATCTTCCGAGCCGCGCTGGCGCGAACGGCCCGATCCGCAGGACGCGGCGTCACTGCGCCGCCACCGGCAACCCGGCACCTGCAACGTGTTTCGTACCAAACACAAATCGAAAAACGTGGCAATGATTCGTGGCCACCCGCACAGATGCTAAGCCGCCGGAAATCAACAGAAGCTTAACGTAAGCCCTGCCCGCTCCCGAAGAAACAGCAAAATGTGACCTATTTGCCTCAGCGACGATCAAATGTCGCCACTCGTCGCACACGTCATTTTGAATGCGTCGCCTCGATCGCGTCGCGCTCGGTGATGACCTTGTCGATCAGGCCGAATTCCAGCGCCTGGTCGGTCGTGAGGAAGCGATCGCGCTCGAGCGCGCTGTGCACTTCGTCATAGGAGCGGCCGGTGTGCCTGACGTAAATCTCGTTGAGACGGCGCTTCAGGGCCTCGGTCCACTGGGCGTGGATCATGATGTCGGTCGCCTGCCCCTGATAGCCGCCGGAAGGCTGGTGCACCATGATCGAGGCGTTCGGCGTCGCGAAGCGCATGTCCTTGGCGCCGGCGGTCAGCAGCAACGAGCCCATCGACATCGCCTGGCCCATGCACAGCGTCGCGACCGGCGGCTTGATGAACTGCATCGTGTCGTAGATCGCCAGGCCCGACGTCACCACGCCGCCCGGCGAATTGATGTAGAGGTTGATTTCCTTCTTCGGGTTCTCGGCTTCGAGGAACAGAAGCTGCGCGCACACCAGCGACGCCATGCCGTCCTCGACCGGACCGGTGATGAAAATGATGCGTTCTTTCAAAAGGCGCGAGAAGATGTCGTAGGCGCGTTCGCCGCGATTGGTCTGTTCGACCACCATCGGGACGAGGTTCATATAGGTCTGATACGGATCCTTCATGGGACGCCTTTCGGGGGTCAATGGCCGCGTCGTGCGGGAATCACGGCAGAATGGTCATCCGTAGATAGGATGGCCCCTAACGACCTTGCAAGGGCCGGCTGCCGCCAGAAAACTCACGCCTCCTGCCTCAGCCAGGCCAGCAGGGCCGGCGTGTCGCCGCTCTCCGCCGCCTGCGCGACCCGCCGCCCGACCGACGCGCCGAACTTGTAGCCATGGCCAGAACAGGCCGAGACGATGAGCGCCTTGCCCTGTTCGACGGCGAAGAACCGTTCGTCGGCTGTGAAGGTGTAGGCGCAGGTGACGACTTCGCGCACCCGATATTCGCCGATCCGCGCCATCGGCGGCGAAAACCATTTCAGGATGTCCGCGCCCTCGCCCGGCCTCGGCTCGCGGTCGCGGTCGGCGTCGTCGGTCGCCTGCTTGTGCATGCCGGAGCCGAATTTCAGGCCGCCGCCCGATGCGGGAATGATGTAGCCGTCGACCCTGCCGCCGATGTCGAGGATGACCGGGGCGACGTCCCAGGCCGGTTTCAGATCGGCCGGTGGATCCAGGTAGGCGACGGCGGTGCGGTAGGTGGCAAGTGTTGCGGCAAGTTGCGGAAAAAGCCTGGTCACCCAGGCGCCGGCGGCGACGACGACGCGATCGCCCACGAGCTTCTCGCCGCTGCCGAGCGTCACCTCGCCTGCCGCAGCGTCGACCGACGCCACCCTGGAATTGTCGCGCAAATTGGCGCCGTTCGCCTGCAACCAGCCGGCAAGGTCGGCCGCGATGCGCCTGCAATGCAGCACGCCGCCTTCGCCGGAAAAGTAGCCGTAGCGCACGGTCGCCGGGTCAATGAAAGGGTAGCGCCGCGCCGCTTCGGCGGCATCGAGCATCTCGAACGGGAAGCCGCCTTGCTTCAATCCGTCCAGGAACTCCTCGGCCTCGTCGCCCGGATCGCGCGACAGGCACAGGAAGCCGCGCGGATCGTAGTGGCGCGCGCCAATGTCCGCCCACATCTCCTCCCAGGCTCCGAACGCCTCGGTGACGGCCCCGGCATAGGTGCCGGCGGGATAGGCGCGGCGGATGATGCGGTGATGGTCGCCGGATGCGGACAGCGGATTGGGGATCGTCCCCTGCTCGACAAGCGTCGTCTCATGGCCGCGCTTGGTTAGCGCCCAGGCGGTCGAAAGACCGGCAATGCCGCCGCCGACGACGGTAATCTTCATCAAAAACACTCCGGTAACCCGAACGCGCGACAATAGCGGGCAACGAAATGCCGGCAAGTAGTCAGAAACGACCGTGAATCGACCGCCCTATCTCGACTATTCGGCCATGACGCGCGTCATGCGGCTCGACCCGCACGAGCCTGCCTTCATCAATGACCCATACGCGGCGTATGGCTGGATGCACGCGACCGCGCCGTTCGTCTTCTGGGAAGAGTTCGGTTTTTGGTGCCTGTTCGGCTATGACGACGTTTCAAGAGTGCTGCGCGACCGGCGTTTTGGGCGCGAACGCCCGGGCGGCTATATGGCGTCGGTCGGCGAGCGGCCGCATCTGGCCGATTTCGACCGGCTCGAGGCGCGCTCGATGCTTGAACTGGAGCCGCCGGCGCACACCCGCCTGCGCGCGCTCGTCAACCGGGCTTTCGTGTCGCGCCAGGTAGAGCGGCTGCGGCCGCGCATCGAGGCGTTCGCCAACACGTTGATCGACGGTTTCGCGGCGGGCGGCCAGGCCGATCTGCTGCCGGCCTTCGCCACGCCGCTGCCCAGCGTCATCATTGCCGACATGATGGGCGTCGACGCGGCGATGGCGTCGCAACTGGTCGACTGGTCGAACGCGATGGTGGCGATGTATATGCATGCGCCGTCGCCATCGACCGAAGCGGCCGCCAATGCGGCCGCGCGCGACTTCGCCGCCTTCATCCGCGCCGAGGCTGCGAAACGGCGCGCCTGTCCCGGCGACGACCTCCTGTCGGTGCTGATCGCGGCGCGCGAGGACGGCGACCGGCTGTCGGACGACGAACTGGTTTCGTCGGCGGTGCTGCTGCTCAATGCCGGCCATGAGGCGACCGTGCACCAGACGGGCAACGCGGTGCGCTGCATCCTGCACCAGGAGGGCGACCCGCGCCGCCTGTTCGCGACGCCGGAGCAGACAGCGGCGACGGTCGAGGAGTGCCTGCGCTACGACCCGCCGCTGCACATGTTCACCCGCATCGCCTATGACTGGGTCGACCTTGCGCCGGGCGTCGCCATCGAACCGGGCGAATGCGTCGGGCTGCTGCTTGGCGCGGCCAACAACGATCCGGCCGCTTTCGACGACCCGCGCCGGTTCATGCCCGGCCGCGCCGACCAGAAGAACGTCACCTTCGGCGCCGGCATTCATTTCTGCATCGGCGCGCCGCTGGCCCGGCTGGAGCTGCAGATCGGCCTCAAGACCCTGTTCGACCGCCTGCCCGGCCTGCGCTTCGCCTATGAGCCGAGCTACCGCGACAGCTACCATTTCCACGGGCTGGACATGCTCAAGGTCGAATGGTGAGCAAACAACAGAAAGGCGCCGGGATCGCTCCCCGCGCCTTCCTGTTCAGCCGTTTCCCGTCTCCATGCAGCACCGCGAGGGGCGCCGGGATCAGGTCCGGTCCTGAAGGCCCTGCACTCCGCTTCCGTCAAGTCGCGTCCTGCCTGACCGAGCTCCGTGCCGCGAGGACACCGCAAGCTTTTCCATCCTGGCGTTCCAGACCGCTTCCGATGGTTCCCGCTGGACTGTGACGCCATCGACCTGCCGGATTTCGCCGGTGTCCGCCTGACATCGCGGGGCTCAAGTTTGCTTCCAGGCGTGGTCCACTGTCCGGGTGGCGCCGTCTGCTCTTGAGATGGGTTGAGCCTATGCCCGCCTGCGCGCCGGCGCAACCGCGCCGGGCCTGTGGACAGACAGGATAACGGGAACTATGGCGGCGCAGCAAATATCGCCGCGCCGCAGCATCGGAGCCTAAGGCGCGTCGCGCTCTACAGCCTGATCACATATTCTTTGCGAGTCGTTTCAATCACTTCCCAGCTGCCCTTGAAGCCGGGCCTGAGCACAAAACTGTCGCCCGCCTTCACAGTCAAGGCGTCGCCGCCGTCCTCGGACAGGATCGAGACGCCGGAGAGAATGTGGCAGAACTCCCACTCGTCATATTCGATGCGCCATTTGCCCGGCGTCGCCTCCCACACCCCGGCATAGACGCCGCCCTCGGCCTCCTCGACATTCCAGCTGCGGAAGGTCGGATTGCCCGCCAACAGGCGCTCCGGTTTCGGAGCGCCGGTTTCGGGTTCGCCCAGCGGGCCGATCGGCTGAAACAGCGCCGACGCCATCTCAACCCGCCTTGGCCAGCGCCTGTTTCAGGTCGGCGATGATGTCGTCCAGGTCTTCGAGGCCGATCGACAGGCGCACAACGTCATTGCCGGCGCCGGCGGCCGCCTTCTGCTCGTCGCTCAACTGGCGATGTGTGGTCGAGGCCGGGTGTATGATCAGCGACCGCACGTCGCCGATATTGGCCAGATGCGACAGCATCTCGACGCCCTCGACAACCTTGACGCCGGCGTCGAAGCCGCCCTTGAGGCCGAAGGTGAACACCGCCCCCGCCCCTTTCGGCGAATATTTCTGCTGCAGCTTGTGGTTCGGATCGTCCTTCAAGCCGGGATAGGACACCCAGGCCACCTGCGGCTGCTTCTTCAGCCATTCGGCGACGGCGAGCGCGTTGGAATTGTGGCGGTCCATGCGCAGCGACAGCGTCTCGACGCCCTGCAGGATCAGGAAGGCGTTGAACGGCGCGATCGCCGGGCCGAAATCGCGCAGGCCAAGCACCCGGCAGGCGATGGCGAAGGCGAAATTGCCAAATGTTTCATGCAGCACCATGCCGCCATATTCGGGACGCGGGGCCGACAGCATCGGGTAATTGCCCGATTTCGACCAGTCGAACGTGCCGCCGTCGACAATGACGCCGCCCATGGAATTGCCGTGGCCGCCGATGAATTTTGTCAGCGAATGCACCACGATGTCGGCGCCGTGCTCGATGGGGCGCACCAGATAGGGCGAGGCCATCGTGTTGTCGACGATCAGCGGCAGGCCGTGTCTTTGCGCGATCTTCGAGATCGCCTCGATGTCGACAAACGTGCCGCCGGGATTGGCGAGGCTCTCGACAAAGATGGCGCGCGTCTTGGCGTCGATCAGTTTTTCCAGCGCCGCCAGATCGTCGGTGTCGGCGAAGCGCGCCTCCCAACCGAAATTCTTGAAGGCGTGGCCGAACTGGTTGATCGAACCGCCGTAAAGCTTCTTGCCGGCGATGAAATTCTCGCCCGGACGCATCAGCGTGTGGAACACCAGCAGTTGCGCCGCATGGCCGGACGCGGTCGCAAGCGCCGCGGTGCCGCCCTCAAGCGCCGCCACCCGCTCCTCGAGCACGGCCTGCGTCGGGTTCATGATGCGGGTGTAGATGTTGCCGAAGGCTTTCAGCCCGAACAGCGAGGCGGCGTGGTCGACATCGTCAAACACATAGGCTGTGGTCTGGTAGATCGGCGTGGCGCGCGCGCCGGTGGCCGGATCGGGCTTTGCGCCGGCATGAATGGCGAGCGTGTCGAAACCTGGCATGAGAAACTCCCGGAAAACAGATCAGATTGAAAAGTGAGCCATCATTGGCGAAGCCGACGGCCAAGGCAAAGACGATTTTTCCAAGCGGACGCGAATTTTGGGGCGGGCGACGGCAAAATTCGCGCCAAAGAGCAAATTGGAACTGTCTTGGGCAGACAGTGACAGCTTGACGAATGTCGCCCCTTCATCCGGTCGCTTTGCCAGCGTCTGCCGTTTGGGGGTCGATGCCTCCCCGCCCGTCACTTTCCCCTGATGCCAAAACTCTGAAAACCCTGCCGCATGATCGGCCGCTTGGAACTGATCGTGTTGGAGTTGACGCCGTTCCAGCCGATCTCGCCCGACAGCCTTGCATATTCAATTTTCGGGCAGCGGTTCATCACCACCTTGATGCCCGCGGCTTCTGCCTTTGCCGCCGCCTCGTCGTGGCGCACCGTCAGCTGCATCCAGATCACCTTCGGCAGCGGATCAAGCTTCAGAACGTCGTCGACGATCGCCGGGACTGCGTTTGAGGCGCGAAAAATGTCGACCATGTCGATGGCGACGGGAATATCGCGCAGCGACGCATAGGTCATGCGGCTGAGTATGTCCTTGCCGGCATGTCCCGGATTGACCGGAAAGACCTCATAGCCCTTGTCGATCAGATATTTGGTCACAAAAAAGCTCGGCCGCACGTCGTTGGCCGAGGCGCCGACGATGGCGACGGTCTTCACCGAGTTCAAAATGCCGGAGATGTAGGAATTGTCGTAGGTGTCGTGGTTCATTTCGGCAGACTTATGCGCCCTTCGGCGTCGATGGGAAAGGCCGGGTTGTGTGCCACTTCCCACAAATTCCCCTCGGGGTCAGCGAAATAGCCGTACCAGCCGCCCCAGAACGCCCTGCCCGCCGGCTTGACGATGCGGCCGCCGGCCATTCGAGCTTGCGCCAGCACCTCGTCGACTTCGGCGTCGGACAGCGTGTTGTAGGCGAGGTAGACCCTGCCGATCCCTTGCGCGAATTCGACGCCCGCGTCCTTCTCGGCATCGGCCCTGAGAAACAGCGCCAGGATCGCGCCGCCGAGCTGGAAGAACTCGACATCGTCGCCAAAGCCCGGATGGCGTTTCAGCCCCATGGCCTCGTAAAATGCAGCCAGTCTTTCCACGTCATTGGCGGCGATGGTGATGATCGAAACACGCGGCTGCATCAGTCCCAGTCCGGCCTGCGCTTTTCGATGAACGCGCCGATGCCTTCGATTGCATCGGAGTTCAGCATATTTTCGACGATGACGCGCGAGGCGTGGTCGTAGGCGTCGGCCAGGCCCATTTCGGCCTGTTCGTAAAACGCCTTCTTGCCCAGCCGCACCGCCTCGGGCGCTTTGGCGGCAATGACTTGCGCGTATTTCATCACAACCTGAGTCAGGTATTCGCGCGGCACCACCCGGTTGACCAAGCCGATCTCGCGCGCCGCCACCGCGTCGATCATCTCGCCGGTGAGCAGCATTTCCATGGCGTGCTTCGGCTTTAGGCCGCGCGCCAGCGCCACGCCCGGCGTGGTGCAGAACAGGCCGACATCGATGCCGTTGACGCCGAATTTCGACTGGTCGGAGCAGATCGCCAGATCGCACGACGCCACCAGCTGGCAACCGGCGGCGGTGGCCAGCCCGTCAATCTCCGCGATCACCGGTTTTGGACTACGCACGATGCCCAGCATCATTTTGGAGCAGGTCGCAAAAGTCTGCTCGAAATAGGCCTTTCCGCCGTCGGCGTCCTTGCGGTGCGACGTCATCTGCTTGAGGTCGTGGCCGCCGGAAAACAGTTTTCCCGCCGCGGCGATGACGATGACGCGAACCGATCGGTCGGCCGCCGCCTCGTCGAGCGCCGCCTGCATGGCCTGCATCGTCTCCATCGACAGGGCGTTGGCCGGCGGGTTGTTGAGGGTCAGCCGCAACACTTTGCCCTCCTGCCGGGCGATCACCGGCCCAGCCTCGGGTTCGCGCCGCATCGCCAGGATTTCCGCCATTGTCCGTCTCCGTCGTCGATATGTTCGTTCGTCTCCCACAAATAGCACGCCCGGCGGCGATGGACAGGCCGCTTGCGCCTGCCTTACCTTTACGCAAACGGAAATTACGGTTGCAGCGCCGGAGGGAACCATGCCGAAAGTCGCTTATGAAAAGGACGGACGCATTGCGCGCATCACGCTGAACCGTCCGGAGGTGATGAACGCGATCGACGACGAGCTGCCGGTGGAACTGGCCGACTGCGTGGCGCGCGCCAATGGCGATCCTGGCATTCACGTCATCGTGCTGTCGGGCGCCGGCAAGGCGTTCTGCGCCGGCTATGACCTCGCCTACTACGCCCAGGCGTCCGGCGGCGCGGGCAATGCGGCGACGCAGGACATGCCCTGGGACCCGATGAAGGATTATGCCTTCATGATGCGCAACACCGAGCTGTTCATGTCGCTGTGGCGCTCCTATCGGCCTGTCATCGCCAAGGTGCACGGCTTTGCGGTCGCCGGCGGCTCCGACATCGCGCTGTGCGCCGACATGATCGTGATGGAGGACGAGGGCGAGATCGGCTACATGCCGGTGCGCGTCTGGGGCTGCCCGACCACAGCGATGTGGGTCTATCGCCTCGGGCCAGAACGCGCCAAGCGCATGGTGTTCACCGGCGACAAGATCAAAGGAACGGAAGCCGCGCAGATGGGGCTTGTGCTCAAATCCGTGCCAAGATCCGATCTCGACAACGAGGTGGAAAAACTCGCCGAGCGCATGGCGACGGTTCCCGTCAACCAGCTGATGATGCAGAAGCTGGTGGTCAACCAGGCGATCGAGGCGATGGGGCTGAAGCAGACGCAGATGTTCGCCACCGTCTTCGATGGCATCACCCGCCATTCGCCCGAAGGGCTGAACTTCAAGCACCGCGCCGAGGATGTCGGCTGGAAGCAGGCGGTGCGCGAGCGCGACCTCGGCACGTTCGACTGGACGCACAACCGCCCGATCAACGCAGCGAAGTGAAGCAACAGATGAGCAAACACAGGGAACTGACGCCGGTGATGGGCGCCGAAGAGGTCAACCGGCTGATCGGCCAGGCCTTTCCGCAGCTCAACCGCGACCACCGCTCCTACCACGCCGTCGAGGTGTTTCCCGGCGGCTGCACGGTGCGGCTCGATGCCGACGAGCGCCACCTGCGCCCCGGCGACACCGTCTCGGGGCCGGCGCTGTTCACGCTTGCCGACATCGGCGGCTATGTCTGCGTGCTGTCCCATTCAGGGCCCGACGCCTTGTCGGTGACCACCAACATCAACATCAATTTCATGCGCAAGGCGGTCGCCGGGCCGGTCGACGGCCGCTGCAAGATTCTCAAGCTCGGCCGCTCGCTGATGGTCTATGATTGCGAGATCACCCAGAACGGACAAACGATCGCCCACGCAACCGGCACCTATTCGATCCCGCCGAAACCAGGCTCATGATGCGGTAAAATATTACCTCAAGTCTAAGATATTGTTTTTGCATATCTTTCCGGCGCAGTGCCTTGAACCGGTGACTTGACCGCCTCTGCGCCCTGCCCTATAAGCCAGCCTCGAAACGCGGTCCTCTGGGCCGCCTTTCATTGTTGGGCCTGACCCAACGCAAGCAACAAGAAACGCCCGGCCAAAGGCTTTGCCCGACGGCGGGGATCGAACCCGAGAGAAGTCCAATGTCCACATTCTCGCAGAAGCCTGCGGAAGTGACGAAGAAGTGGGTGCTCATCGACGCCGAAGGTCTCGTCGTCGGCCGCCTCGCCTCCATCGTCGCCAATATCCTGCGCGGCAAGAACAAGCCCACCTTCACTCCCCATGTCGACGACGGCGACAATGTCATCGTCATCAATGCCGACAAGGTCGCCTTCACCGGCAAGAAATTCACCGACAAGGTCTATTACTGGCACACCGGCCATCCCGGCGGCATCAAGGAGCGCACCGCGCGCCAGTTGCTCGAAGGCCGGTTCCCCGAGCGCGTCGTCGAAAAGGCGGTTGAGCGCATGATCCCGCGCGGGCCACTTGGCCGCCGCCAGATGAAGAACCTCAAGGTCTATGCGGGCGCCGAGCACCCGCACGAAGCCCAGCAGCCGGTGACGCTCGACGTCGGCGCCATGAACCGCAAGAACAAGAGGGTCGCATAATGGCCGATTTGAGCGCACTCGCACAGTTGAACACGACGGCTGACGCCCCGGCCGCCGCGCCGATTCACGTCCAGAAGCTGGACAAGAACGGCCGAGCCTACGCCACCGGCAAGCGCAAGGACGCCATCGCCCGCGTCTGGGTCAAGCCGGGCTCCGGCAAGATCGTCGTCAACGACAAGGATTTTAACGCCTATTTCGCGCGGCCCGTCCTGCAGATGATCCTGCAGCAGCCGATCGTGGCGGCCAACCGCAACGGCCAGTACGACATCGTCGTCACCGTCCAGGGCGGCGGCCTGTCGGGCCAGGCCGGCGCGGTGCGCCACGGCATTTCCAAGGCGCTGACCTATTTCGAGCCGGCCCTGCGCTCGGTTCTGAAGAAGGGCGGCTTCCTCACCCGCGACTCGCGCACGGTGGAACGCAAGAAGTACGGCAAGGCCAAGGCCCGTCGCTCGTTCCAGTTCTCGAAGCGCTGATATTCGAGCCGTCCGCCAGGACGACCCGATCTCGAAAAAGCCGCCTCCGGGCGGCTTTTTTATTGGTCGCGGCGCCGAGCGGTGCGCCGACGCTATTCCGCGACATGGCCCGCCACGGGCCCGAATTATCGCTTGCATCGCGCAAGGCGGGGACGATATCTCGACGCCATCGAGGAACGCGACATGGCCGGCAAGACGATCGACAACGCATTTACCGCGCGCGCGCTGGCGGGTTCGGCCTATGAGCCGACCTATGCCGGGGCGCTGTCGTTCATGCGGCGCAAATATTCCAAGTCGGTCAAGGGCGCCGACGCGGTCGTGTGGGGCGTCCCCTTCGACGCCGCCGTCACCAACCGGCCCGGCGCGCGGTTCGGGCCGCAGGCGATCCGGCGGGCATCGGCCATCATGGACAATGACGCCCAATATCCGTTCGCCGACGAGTTCCTGCAGACGCTCAAGGTGGTCGACTATGGCGACTGCCTGCTCGACAGCGGCAATCACAACAGGACCCCGGCCATCATCGAGCGCGAGGCGGCGAAGCTGATCCGCGACGGCGCATTCCTGCTAACGCTGGGCGGCGACCATTTCGTCACCTGGCCGATCCTGAAAGCCCACGCCGCCCAATACGGGCCGCTGTCGCTGGTGCAGTTCGACGCCCACCAGGACACCTGGGACGACGACGGCAAGCGCATCGACCACGGCTCGTTTGTGCTGCGCGCGGTGCGCGAGGGCGTCGTCGATCCCGAAACCTCGATCCAGATCGGCATCCGGACGCATGCGCCGACCGATTGCGGCATCACCATCCTCCATGGTTACGACGTCGAGGAGATGCGCGCCGCCGAGATCGCCGAGGCGATCGTCGCGCGCACCGGCGGCCGCAGGACCTATGTGACCTTCGATATCGACTGCCTCGATCCGGCGTTCGCGCCGGGCACCGGCACGCCGGTCGCCGGCGGCCCCTCGTCCGCCAGGATGCTGTCGGTGCTGCGGCTACTCGGCGGGCTCGACATGGTCGGCGCCGATGTGGTCGAGGTCGCGCCGGCCTACGACCATGCCGACATCACCGCCATCGTCGCCTCCAACATCGCCATGTATTATCTCGGCCTGCTGGCGGCGCGACGGACGCGCGGCTGACAGATTGGCGCAAGCGCCTGGCAGGACGATTCAATGTAATGAGGCGTTGATTCCGCAAAACGGCGCAACCATTTGAATTGACCCGGAAACGGGACGACAGACAGGACTGGACATCATGGCCCCGAAAATCTTCATCGACGGCGAACACGGCACCACCGGCCTGCAGATCAGGGCGATGCTGGCCGGACGCAAGGACATCGAGGTGATTTCGGTGCCGGCCGAGCGGCGCAAGGAAAAGGCGGCGCGGGCCGAATATCTCAACCGGGCCGATGTGGCGGTCCTGTGCCTGCCCGACGACGCGGCGAAGGAAAGCGTGTCGCTGATCGACAACGGGACCACCCGCGTCATCGACGCCTCGACCGCGCACCGCACCGCCGCGGGCTGGACCTACGGTTTCGCCGAAATGGACGCGACGCAGTTTGACGCGGTGCGCAATGCCCGCTTTGTCGCCAATCCCGGCTGCTGGCCGCAGGGTGGCATCGCGACGCTGCGGCCGCTGATCGCCGCCGGCCTGTTGCCCGCGTCCCTTCCGGTCACCATGGGCGGCATTTCCGGCTATTCCGGTGGCGGCCGGCAGATGATCGAGGACTATGAGAGCCAGGGCGAGGCCGCGCCGGAGTTCCTGCCCTACGGGCTCGGTTTCAAGCACAAACACATTCCCGAACTGAAACTCTATTCCGGCCTTGCCGCCGACCCGATGATGCAGCCTGCCGTCGGCAATTTCGCCCAGGGCATGGTGACGATGATTCCACTGCAGATGTCCGGCCTGGCCAAAATCCCGACCGGCGTCGAACTTCATGCGGCGATCGCCGACCATTATGCCGCCCTGCCCGCAAGCGCCGTCGAGGTCGCGCCCTACGAGAAAATCGAGCGCACGCCGCAACTCAACCCGGAAATCTACAACGGCTCCAACCGGATGATGCTGCACGTCTTCGCCAATGACGACCGGGCGCAGGCGATGCTGGTCGCCGTCTACGACAATCTCGGCAAGGGCGCGTCGGGCGCCGCGGTGCAGAACCTCGACCTGATGCTCGGGCTTGGCGGCTAGACCGTCTCATGGCTGGATGGAAACGGTCTGACGATCAGGCCGGAGACTGCTGCGCCAGTTGCGAAACCCAGACGCGGAAGCGCGCGACATCGTCGCGCGCGCTTTCCATAATCGCGTCGGCCTTGTCGAAATCGAGCACGCGGATGTTGCGCAGACCCGGTTGAGCCAGGAAATCGACCGGCGAGGCCTTGAGCTTCTCGCGCAGGATCGAATGCTGCATGATCTGAAACGCGACGAACAGGGCGTTGGTCCGGCTCGGCGCCTGCGCGCTGTCGCTGTCGTCCTTGACGCCCGCGACATTGATCGCCGCAACATGTCTGACCTTGCCGGTCAGCACGTCGAACGGAACCGGGTTGACGCAACCGCCGTCGATCAATGTGCGGCCGTCGCGACGCACCGGCAAGATCATGCCGGGAAGCGCCGCGCTCGCCGCCATGGCCGTCGCCAGATCGCCGTCGCTGATCAGCACCTGTTCCCGGCTCCAGTAATCGGACGCCACAACCATCGTCGGGATCGCCAGTTCGGCGAACGTTGAGACTGGCAATGCGATGCGCAGGATGCTCGCGGTCAGGCCGTCGGACACGTCGCTGGAGAACAGCCGCATGGCGCCGTCGAAGAGGCTGTCATTGCCGATCATTTCGATGATCTTGGCGGCCGACATCCCGGCCGCATACATCACGCCAACGATCGCCCCGATGCTGCATCCCGAAATGGCGGCGGGCCGCACGTTCATCTCGTCCAGCGCCGCGAGAAACGGAATATGGCTCAGCCCCTTGGCGCCGCCGCCGCCCAGCGCCAGTCCGAAATCGAGCACTCTTGGCTTTTCAGTCATGGGCGATGCATAGCCGGCATCGGGCCTGCAAGCCAGAGCCGGCCTGCCGGCTGCCTCACTCTCCGGCGGCGACCAACCGCGTCTTGACCGGATAGGGCCCGACGGTCGCGCGCCAATGGGCGACGGCGAAGCCGAGCGTCAGGATGGCGAAACCGTGATGGGCGAGCGCCCAGCCGAACGGCACCACCAGCACCAGCGCGGTGATGCCAAGCGCGGCCTGGATCGTAATCATCAGCAACAGCGCACCCGCCCTCGCCGCATGCGGCGTCCCGGGCTCGCGCCTGGCGGTGAAGACAAATTGCCAGACCGCCATCGCCAGCAGCACGTAGGCGCCGAGCCTGTGCACGAACTGCACGGTCTTCGGATTATCGAACAGGTTCGCCCACCAGGGCGACTGAATGAACAGGTCGCCGGGCACAAGCGCGCCGTCCATCAGCGGCCAGGTGTTGTAGGCCATGCCGGCGTCGAGGCCCGCCACCAGCGCGCCGAGGCCGATCTGCACCAGGATCAGCAGCACCATGACGCCAGCGAAGCGCTGCGTGGGGCGACTCGCCGGGCCCACGCTGTGCGGCGCCAGCCCGCGCGCCACCCACATCACCGACGAGAAGATGACGCAGGCAAGCAGCAGATGCGTCGCCAGACGGTATTGCGAGACATCGACCCGTTCGGTCAGCCCCGAGGTCACCATCCACCAGCCGACAAATCCCTGAAAACCGCCCAGCGCCAGCAGGCCGAGCAGTTTTGGCTTCAGATGCGGCTCCAGCCGTCCGCTCAGCCAGAAATAGGCCAGCGGAACCGCCATCACCACGCCGACCAGACGCGCAATCAGCCGATGCGCCCATTCCCACCAGAAGATCGCCTTGAACTGTTCGAGGCTCATGCCCTTGTTGATCTGCTGGTATTCTGGAATCTGCCGATATTTTTCCAGTTCCTCCTGCCACTGCGCCTCGTTGAGAGGCGGGATGACGCCGTGGACCGGCTTCCATTCGGTGATCGACAGGCCGGAATCGGTCAGCCGGGTGCCGCCGCCGACAAGGAACAGCGCAAACATCACGACAAGCACGGCGTAGAGCCAGTAGCGCACGGCGCGGCGGTTAGCCGCCTCACGGGCGCGAGCGCTTTGGATGTCGGGGCCTGCGGCGGTGATCGTGGTCATGCGACCTCAAATACAGGCTTTGCGAGATCACGTCGCGCGACACGCCGTCGCGCGCCCGCCCGCTATGCCCGGCAAACGACAAGAGGTATAGGAAGCCATGTCCGTTCGCATCCGCAAACTCATCGGCACGGTGCTGCTGATCGTCCTGGTGATCCTCTACGCCTGGCTGGCGACGACGGTCGCGGTGGCGAAGCTCAGCCAGTCCGGGCCGCTGGTCCACCTGCTCTATTTCCTGCTGACCGGGCTCTTGTGGATCCTGCCGGCGATGTGGCTGATCCGCTGGATGGTCAAGGAGCCGCGTCCGCGCTCCTGAACCGGTCACACCGTGACCAGCGCCTTGCCGCGATTTGACATCGCAGTCGTCAGGCCGCGAACCATCGTCCGCACATGGCTGACTTGCTGGTAGCGGCCATTGATCGAAATGCGCGGCAGCGCATGCGGATGGCTGGCATGCTCAGGATAGAGCACGCCGTGGCGGGTAGTCACCGCAGTCGCGAAGCCGGCCTGGCGGGCGATCTCCACCTCGCGCGGGCCAACCGCGCTGGCATATCCGTACGGGAACGCGAAATGGCGGGCGTTCACCCCAAGTTCCACGTTGAGGACCCTGGCGCTGTCCGTCATCTCCTGAGCAACCTGTTCGTCGGTCAGCCGCGCCAGGTTGAAGTGGTTCATCGTGTGCGCGCCGATGGTCACCAGCGGATGGGCGGCGCAGCGGCGCAGTTCGTCCCAAGTCATCAGCGTTTCGCGCCCGGGCCTTGCCGGATCGACGCCGGCCGACGCCGCAAGCTCGCGGATCACCTTGCGTTGCGCGTGTTCCGGCACTTCGGTCGTCAGGTAATTGTGGATCACCGTATTGGCGCGGAACTTGTCGCCCGGCGTCGCGCTTTCGATCGACAGCCGGCCGCGCGGCGTGTCGAGATAGATCATGTCGCGGCGGGTGACGATGTCCTCGAGCACGTCCCACCACAGATCGACCTTGCCCTCGATCAGGTTGGGGGCGACGTAGATGGTGATCGGCGCGCCATGCTTCTCGAGCGTCGGCAAGGCGGCGGTGAGATTGTCGCGGTAGCCGTCGTCGGCGGTGATGGTGATGAAGCGCTCGCCGGTCGCGCCGCTGGCCAACCGGTCGATCGCCTCGCACATGGTGACGAAGCGGAACCCGAGCGCCCTGGTTTCGCACAGGACCGCGTCGAGGAATTGCGGGGTGATCGCCAGATGGCGATTGAAGCCGAACGGCATCGGCGGATCGTCGGTGACCCGGTGCAGCATCAGGATGGCGCCGCAACCGAGCGTGAAACGGCTCGCCACAGCGCCCAGACCGCTGAAGCGGACGACATTGAGAGCGAGTTTTCGGATCAGCTCTCCCCTGTCGATCATTGATTCACCTTTTGCGCCTATGGTCCGTCGGCAGATTTGGACACGTCTTGCGCGAACCTACCGGCCAAGGATTGAAGTATGGTTGACGCAATTGCGACCGCGACAACAAAACGCAGCGCCGCCGGATCGTCGGCCGCCGCGGGCCGGCGCGTCAACGACGCAACCGCTTCCGTCGAGCTGGACGCGGCGTCCTATGCCGAATTCGTCGCCGACAAGACGTTTGCGCCGGCGCAGTCGCCGAACTGGGTCGACGCCTGGACCAGGCACGGCGGCGCCGACAGCGCGATCGTGCTGATCCGCCAGCCAAACGGCGCCGAACTGGCGCTGCCGCTCGACATTTCGTCGCTGGGACCGGTCAAGGTCGCCCGCTTCATGAGCGGCCGGCACGCCAATGGCAATTTTCCGGCCGCGCGCGGGCCGACCGGCTCGCTCGATGTCGAAACACTGGCTCAGGCTGTGCATTCGGTCAGGCCGGACATCGATCTGATCCTGCTGGAGCGGATGGCGCAATCGGTTGGCGGAGCGACCAATCCGCTGGCGCATCTGCCCGGCCAGACGAGCCCGAACCCGTCGCTCGCGGTTGATCTCGACGGCGGTTTCGACGCGGTGCTCGGACGCACCAGCGGCAAGCGCAAACGCAAAAAACACCGCTCGCAGACCAGAAAATTCGAGGCGGTCGGCCAGATCCGCATGATCGAGGCCGCCACCGACGCCGAGGTCGACCGGATCTTGAGCGAATTCTTTGTGCTCAAGGCCGCGCGGTTCAAGACGCTGGGCCTCAAGGACGTGTTCGCCGACGCGGGCACCCAGACGTTCTTCCGCAACCTGTTCAAGTCCGGACTGGCCGGCGAGCCGCGCCCGTTTGTGCTCAACGCGCTTGAAGTCGGCGGAAAAATCCGCGCCATCACCGGCAGCAGCCGCGTCGCCGACCGCATCGTGTGCGAGTTCGGCGCCATCGCGTCCGACGATCTCGGCCATGCCAGCCCCGGCGAGTTTCTGTTCTACGACAATATCCGCCGCGCCTGCGAGGAGGGTCGCGCCGTCTACGATTTCAGCGTCGGCGACGAATATTACAAGCGGCTGTGGTGCAATATCGAGGAACGGCAGTTCGACGTTCGCATTCCGGTGTCGATGTCCGGAAGGCTGCTCGGCGGCGCGCTTGGCGCGGCGGCGCGCGCCAAGCGTGCGATCAAGTCGAACCCTGTCCTGTGGTCGGCGATCAAGAAGGTTCGCCGGTCGAAAGCCGGCGCGGCAGAGGCCGAGACCGACGACGACTGAGGTCTACTGCATCGGCCCGAAAATCGGAATCGATTTTCGAAAGCACGATGCAGCAAATTCAAAGTGTTAGAGCGTCCTTTGCACGTCCAATTGGAGGCGCGGCGCTCTAAGTCGGCCGATGCGAAAACCGGCCCGAGACGGGCCGGCTAGACAGATTGTCAAATCGAAAGCCCGGTCAGGCGGCGCTGCGCGTCGGACGCGGCGCCTGCGGCGGCTGGGCTTCGCCCGGCCTGACGAGCAGAACCCCTTCATAGCCGCCTTCCGCCAGATTGGCGGCGGTCGCGCCGATCGCCCGGTCCTGCAGTTCCAGCGCGCTGACCAGGACCTGGGTGCCGTGGGCGACCAGCCGGCGGATTCCCTCGGCGTCGGCCGGGCCGCATTCCACCACCACCACGTCATAGGCGGTGGTCAGCGAATCCATGATGATCGGCAGCCGGTCGGCGGCGCGCATGGCGCGCGCCGGGTTGGCCGTGCCCGCCGGAATGACATGGCAGTCCGAATAGAGGTCGGCGTGGATCACATCGGCGAACTGCGCCTCCGAGGCCAGCAGATCGGTGATGCCGGGCAGGTCCGTCGTGTCCAGCATCGGGGCGGACGCCGCTCCCGACGAGGTGAGGTCGAGCAGCAGCACGCGCAGGCCCGCATCCGACACTTCGCGCGCCACCGCCACGGCGCTCGCAGCACCCTCGTCGCCTTCGGGCGACAGGAAAACGGCGCGGCTGACGCCGCCGGCGATAATGTGTTCGGCGGCGCTGTTGACGCTCAGCCGCTTGTCGTTGGCCGCGGCGCGCCGCGGGACGGCAGTCTGCGGCTGGACCGGTCTTTCGGGAAGCTCCGGCTGCGACGACGTCGCAGCCCTGGCCGCCTCCACCGCCTCCATGCGCGCCCTCGACGGCGCGGGGCGCGGCTCGGCGACGGGCGGCATGGCGACCCGCTCCACCGGTTCGAACGCGACGTTCTGGGCTGGTCGCATGGCGCGGCCGGAAAACAGCTCGCGCAGCAGCACGACGATCGCCATGATCAGCAGCGAACCGACGAAGGCGGCGCTGACGATCGGCAGAATCTTTGGGAAATACGGCTCCGCCGGCACGCTGGCGCGCGAAAAAATGCGGGCGTCGGCCGGCAGATAGGAGCGTTCGCTGCGCGACGACGCCTCGCGATAGCGGGTCAGGTAGGATTCGAGAAGTTCGCGCTGCGCCGTCGCCTCGCGTTCCAGCGCCCGCAGATCCACTTCCTTGTCGCCGACGCGCGCCGACTCGGCCTTTACCACGTTGAGGTTCTGGATCAGCTTCTGCTCGCGCAGTTGCGAGGTCTTTGCCTGGGTTTCCAGGCCCTGCAGGATTTTTCGCGCTTCGCCGCGGATCTGGCCGTCGAGATCGGCAAGCTGCGAGCGCAGCGCCTTGATGCGCGGATGGCCATCGAGCAGCGTCGTCGACAGATCGGCGATGTCGGCGTTCAACTGGACCTCGCGTTCGCGCAGCCGCTGGATCAGCGGCGACGCCAGCACATCCGGCATCGCCGCCAGCGAGGCGCCATTGTCGATCGCCTGGCGCAGGCTCTGCGCGTTGGCCTCGGCGGTGGCGCGCGCGGCGCGCACCCGCGACAGTTCCGTCGACATTTCCGCCAGTTGCTGGGTCGCCAGCGCCGAATCGTTCTGGCCGATCATCAGGTCGGACTGGGCGCGAAATTCGGCGACGCGGGCTTCCGCCTGCTTCACCTTTTCGCGCAGATCGGCGATTTCGGGCTCCAGCCACTGGGTGGCGTCGGCGTTCGACTGCAGCTTGGCGTCCTTTTGCAGCCCAAGATAGGCGTCGGCGATGGCGTTGGGCACGTCGGCCGCCAGCTTCGGGTCTTCCGACGAAAACTCGACGACGATGACGCGCGAGCGCTCGACCCGGTAGACGCGCAGTTTTTCGCGCATCGTCTTGAGGACGCGGTCCTCGGCCGCCAGTTCGCCCGGATCGCTCTTCAGCCCGGCGATCACCATCAGCCGGCCGAACATCCCCATATTGGCCTGCTCGTCAAATTCCTTCAGCTTGCCGAGACCGAGCTTTTCGGCCACCTGCTTCAACAGGTCGGAAGAGCCGATGACCTCGACCTGGCTGGTGACCCCCTCCTCGTCGAGATTGGGATTGTTGGACTGGTCGCCGGTCGGGTTCGGCCTCGTATAGATCGACTCGCGGGTTTCGATCAGCAGCCGGGTCTCGGCGCGATAATGCGGCGTCGCCAGCCAGGCGACGACAAACGCCAGCGCGGTGACGGCCAGCACCACGCCGAGGATCAGCATCCACGACCTCAGGATGCTTGCGAACAACGTCCCCAGGTCGACATCGACGTCGTTGCCCCTGACTTGCGCGCCTGACATGGCTCTCACTCCGATACTCAATCGGGTGAAACGTAAACGGCTATGGTTTCCGTGTGGTTAAGATGAAACTTGCCTGTCCGGGCGGGTCTTTTACCGGCCATTAACCCTAACAAGCCGATAACGGAGGCGACCAAAGCGCAGCGCCGTGCCTGCGCCGAGCACGCCGAAGGTATCTTGAGTCCGATGAAACGCGCCTCCGTTCTGTTGACCAGCGCCGTCGCCCTCGCCCTGCTTTCAGGGTGCAGCAGCTACCGGCCGGCCCCCGCCGCCTTTCACAAGGCGCTCGCGGAACCCTATGTGCTCGATTCCGGCGACCGGGTGCGCGTCACCGTCTTCGAACAGGATTCGCTGACCAACACCTATTCCATCGACCAGTCCGGCTACATCGCCTTCCCGCTGGTGGGCGCGGTGGCGGCGCGCGGCGTCACCGTGGCGCAGCTTGAGTCGCAGATCGCGGGAAAACTACGCAACGGCTATCTGCGCGACCCCGACGTCTCAGTCGAGGTCGACCGCTACCGGCCGGTGTTCGTGATGGGCGAAGTCGGCGCGTCCGGCCAGTATTCCTATGTGCCGGGCATGACCGTCCAGAAGGCGGTCGCCATGGCCGGCGGTTTCAGCGCGCGCGGCGAACAGGGCTCGGTCGACATCACCCGGGCCGTCAACGGCAGGGTGATGACCGGACGGGTGCGCACCTCCGACCCGCTGCTGCCCGGCGACACGATCTACGTGCGCGAACGTCTGTTCTGATCGAGAGACCGGGCGGGCGTGGCGCAGTCTCTCAGGATCGTTCACTGCTTCAGATCTCCGGTCGGCGGAATTTTCCGCCATGTCCGCGACCTGACCGCCGCGCAGGTGGCGGCCGGCCACCAGGTTGGCATCGTCTGCGACGCCACCACCGGCGGCGACTATGAAGCGGGCATTTTCGACCAGATGACGGGTCAACTTGCGCTTGGGCTTCACCGCACGCCGATGCAGCGCCACATCGGCCCCGGCGACGTCGCGGCCGCCTATCGAACATACAATGTCATCAAAAGTTTGCAGCCGGATGTTCTGCACGGGCATGGCGCCAAGGGTGGCGTCTACTCGCGCGCGTTCGGTTCACTGTTGCGGGTCTCCAGGTCACGCGTAGCCCGCCTCTATTCGCCGCATGGCGGCAGTCTGCACTACGATGCGGACACGATGACCGGCAGGGCCATCTTTGCGTCCGAACGGCTGCTGGACCGGTTCACCGACCACATCCTGTTCGTCTCGGGCTATGAGGAGCGCGTCTACCGCGAGAAGGTCGGGGCGCCGCGCGCCAGGTCGAGTCTTGTCTACAACGGCCTGCGCGCCGACGAGTTCGAGCCGGCAGCGCCGGACGCCGACGCCGCGGACTTTCTCTATATCGGCATGATGCGGGACCTTAAGGGTCCCGATATTTTTCTCGACGCGCTGTCCGAAACCGAACGCCGCACCGGCCGCAGGCTGACCGGCCAGATGGTCGGCGCCGGCGACGACCTGCCCAGCTACATCGAGCAGGCGAAGCGGCTGGGCCTCGCCGACCGGGTCTCGTTTCACCAGCCGATGCCGGCCCGCAAGGCGTTCGCCATGGCGCGCGCCATCGTGGTGCCGTCGCGCGCCGAAGCGATGCCCTACATCGTCCTGGAAGCCCTCGCGGCGGGGCTGCCGATGATCGCCACCTCCGTCGGCGGCATCCCTGAGATCTTTCCGCCCGGGTCGCCCGCCCTCGCCGACCCTGACGTCGGCCAGATCGCCGACCGGATGCAGCGCCTGCTGGGCGACCCCGCCGGCTGGCGCGCCATGATGCCGGACACGGCGACGCTCAAGGCGCGTTTCGGCGCCGACGTGATGGCGCGCAATATCGAGGCCGCCTATCTCGGCGTTCTTTTTCCCGAAAACTGAACGTTCTCAGCCGGTTTAGCTGCAATGCGCAGGCCGGTTCTAAGTCTTTGTTAGCCAGTCGATGCTATGACCCGGGGAGTGCCGTCCCAAGCGTTCGAGTATTGGTCGCATGAACGAGATTGATCCCAAGCTGCGCTTTTCGCTCCAGGCCGTGCGGGCCTACCAGGACTCCGGTCCGAAAGCGGGCGACACCAAGCTCAACCCGATGGCGCAATACATCGCCGCCCACTTCCGGCAGGACACGATGTCGCCGGTCATGGTGTCGGGCTGGCTGCGGCTGGCGGAATTCTGCCTGCTGGCGCTGTGCGGCGTCGTCGCCTATCTCTGGCTAGTCGGCCTCGGAGGCCACATGGCCTGGAAGTATCCGGGCGTCATCGCCGGCGGCTCGCTGCTCGCGGTCATCCTGCTCGAATTCACCGACGGCTACTCGATCGCCAGTCTGCGCAGGCCGATCCACTTCTCGGGCCGCATGCTGCTGGTGTGGGCCGGCACGTTCGCGCTGCTGGCGCTCGCCGGCTTCCTGTTCAAAGTGTCCGAGGATTTTTCGCGGCTGTGGTTCGGCGCATGGTTCGTCGCCGGTTTCGCCGCGCTGATGGCGCTGCGACTGGTGATGGCGGTCCTGATCCGCCGCTGGGCGCGCAACGGCCGCATGGAGCGTCGCGCGGTGATCGTCGGCGGCGGCCAGGCGGCCGAAACGCTGATCCGCACCGTCGAGGCGCAGTCCGACAACGACATCCGCATCTGCGGCATCTTCGATGACCGCGACAACAGTCGTTCGCCGCCGATCGTCGCAGGTTATCCGAAACTGGGCACCATCGCCGAACTGATCGAGTTTGCGCGCATCGCGCGCATCGACATGCTGATCGTGTCGCTGCCGCTGACCGCCGAAAGCCGGGTGCTGTCGCTGCTGAAGAAGCTGTGGGTGCTGCCGGTCGACATCCGTCTGTCGGCGCACTCCAACCAGTTGCGTTTCCGCCCGCGCAGCTATTCCTATATCGGCGCGGTGCCGATGCTCGACATTTTCGACAAGCCGATCAACGATTGGGATTCGGTCGCCAAGCGCGCCTTCGACATCGTCTTCAGCCTCCTCGGCATCATCGTCCTGTCGCCGGTCATGGCGGCCACCGCGATCGCCATCAAGCTCGACTCGAAGGGACCGGTCCTGTTCAAGCAGAAGCGCCACGGGTTCAACAACGAGGTCGTGGAGGTCTACAAGTTCCGCTCGATGTATACCGACCGCTCGGATCCGACCGCCAGGCAGGCCGTCACCAAGGGCGACCCGCGCGTCACCCGTGTCGGCCGCTTCATCCGCAAGACCTCGATCGACGAGCTGCCGCAGTTCTTCAACGCGCTGTTCGGCTCGCTGTCACTGGTCGGCCCCCGTCCCCATGCGGTCGCCGCCCAGACCCACAATCTGCTCTACAACGAAGTCGTCGACGGTTATTTCGCCCGTCACCGGGTCAAGCCCGGCGTCACCGGCTGGGCCCAGATCAACGGCTGGCGCGGCGAGATGGACACCGACGAGAAGATCAAGATGCGCACCGAATACGATCTTCACTACATCGAGAACTGGTCGCTGTGGTTTGACCTGAAAATCCTGTTCCTGACGCCGATCCGGCTGCTGAACACGGAAAACGCATATTGAGCGCGGCCGCGGTCCAGCTGCCGCAATCGGCGATCAACCAGAAGTCGATCGACATCGTCGCGGCCGCGTCGGTGTCGTTCGGCGTTTTTCTCGCCGGCTTCGTCATCCGCGAGCCGGCGCCCTACGAACTCTACATGGCGGCGCTGATCGGCGTTTGGGCGCTGTTTGGGCTGCGCCTGTCGATGTCGATCACGCCGTTGCTGGCGCTGCTGATCACCTTCAACATCGGCGGCATGATTTCGATGACACAGATGGCCGACATCACCACGCGCGACGTGCCGCTCTATCTGGCGGTGTCGCTGTTCCTCGCCTTCACGGCGGTGTTCATCGCCGCTGTCCTTGCGGAACGCCATCAGCTCTACCTCTACATGTTCCGCGCCTGGACGCTCGCCGCGCTGATGACCGGGGCGGCCGGCATCATCGGCTATTTCCACGCCCTGCCCGGCTTCGACGCGTTCACCCTCTACGACCGCGCGGCGGGCGTGTTCCAGGACCCCAACGTGTTCGGGCCGTTCCTGGTGCTGCCTGGCGTGTGGCTGCTCTACCGGCTGCTGACCGGCGGCCTGCGCGACTGGCTGTGGTGCGGCCCGCCGCTGGCGGTCATCGTGTTCGCGCTGCTGCTGTCGTTCTCGCGCGGCGCGTGGGGCCTGTTCGGGTTCAGCTCGCTGCTGATCATGGGCACGCTGTTCCTGCGCAGCCAGAGCGGCGCGTTCCGTCTGCGGCTGGTGATGATGAGCGTCGCCGCCGTGTCGGTGCTGGTCATCGGCCTGCTGGTCGCGCTGCAATTTCCGGCGATCTCGGACCTGTTCACCACCCGCGCCCAGCTGGTGCAGGACTATGACGGCGCGCGGCTCGGCCGCTTTGCCCGCTACGCCATCGGCTTCATGCTTGCGACCGAACATCCGTTCGGCATCGGCCCGCTGCAGTTCGGCCAGATCTATGGCGAGGACACCCACAATATCTGGCTGAAATCGCTGATGGACTACGGCTGGCTGGGATTTGCGTCCTGGCTGACGATGATCGTGTGGACGCTGGCTGGCGGCTTCCGCATCCTGTTCCGCGAGCGGCCCTGGCAGCCTTTCCTGCTGTGCGCCTGGGTGACGCTTGTCGGCCATGTGGCGCTCGGCAGCTTCATCGACACCGACCACTGGCGGCACTTCTACCTGCTGCTCGGCATGGTCTGGGGCGCAATCGCGCTCGAAGCCCGGCACGGCGCGCATTATTCGCGCCTCGCCCGGCAACAGGTCGCCTAGCGCCTCGTGCCTGTCAGGCCCGATCAGTCCTGACCGGGTACTGCGTCGCGCGGTTTCAGACGCCAGTACTGCGCCAGCGTGTTTTCCTTGCCGCCTGGCGGCAATGTCAGCAGCACCAGTTCAGCGCTGCTCTTTTCGATCGACGGCGAGAATTGCGGATTTTGCCGGGCGTCGCTGATGGCGTAGATGTTCTGCCCGCCATAGCCGAACAGCTCGCGCTGCGTCAAAAACCCGTCGCCATTCAAGTCCGCCAGGCCGGAAATCGCCGCTGCGAAGACATAACTGCCAACGCCGTAGTCGACTCCGAGGAACCTCTTCTCCGACGCGAGGCCGAGCTCTTCGACAGCGCCAAAAAAGGTGACATTGGCGAATTGCCGATCCAGCAAACCGCCGGCGTGGCAGCCGTCGATCAGCACGATGACATTCAAATTCTTGCGCGCCGCCACTTCCATCAGGCCGGTGAAGAACGCGTCCGTCAGCTTCCGCTCCGGCTCCACCAGATCAAGGCCGGCGCGGCCTTTGCCTTCCTTGTCGGCGAGCGCCTGATAATCCTCGACCGGCGTCGAGCCGCTGAGCAGCAGCACGGTTTGCAACTGGTCCGCATCAACAGAGCCGCCGGGTGCGGGTTCGCGATAGCCGGTGCCTGAAAAGGTGAAAAAGACGGTGTCCCCGGGCCGAGCGTCGGCGACAAGGTCGTTCCAGACATATTCGACCAGGTTG
Source organism: Phyllobacteriaceae bacterium UBA1940 (assembly GCA_002336975.1). Classification (GTDB taxonomy): domain Bacteria; phylum Pseudomonadota; class Alphaproteobacteria; order Rhizobiales; family Rhizobiaceae; genus Mesorhizobium_A. The sequence goes on along the minus strand of DDFA01000101.1, from coordinate 2,724 downwards.
AGGCGCAGGTCCTGGTTGGTCAGCGTCACGACCTTCCTGGCCCCAGCATCCTGAAGCACCCTGGCGATGATCGTCGTATCGTTGATCGCGCCGCGCAGGTTGAATTTCCCGCCATAGTCGTCGATGCCCAGCACCAGGCCGTAAATGTCTGGCCGCGGCGGCGACATGTAGAACTGGCCGACCACCTGATCGTAATAGGCGGGTTCCTGCTTGTGGGTCACGGTCGCCGCAAGCGCGCTGACCTCGACCTGGGTGCGCTTGGCGATCTCGACCATCGGCATGCCCGGCGTCGCGAGCGCGGGGCGGAATATGCGCGTGAAAACCGAATTCGGATCGGCGTCGGCGGGGCCGAGCCTGTCCAGCGCCTTCTGGCCGACGCCGGCCGAATAGATCACGAACGCGCCCTTCTGCGGCGTCATGCGCTGCAGCCCGCCATAGCTGCGCATGGTGCGCGTGTCGGCGTCCGGCGGGAACGGATTGTCGCGACACGCATCCAGCACCACCAGGGCGATCTCGACGCCGCGCTCGTAGATGCGATCGACGAGTTCCTGCGCGTCCACGGCATAGCGATCGAGGCGCGATTCGCGCACCGCATCCAGCGCCGGCATGTCGGCGGGCAGCAGGAAATTCCGCTGCTCTAAGCTAACCCCGTGACCGGAAAAGAAAAAGAACGCCATGTCGCCCTTGTCGAGGCTCTCGACGAACGCATCGAGCACGTCGTCGAACGCGCGCGCGTCGATATTGTCCTTCACGGTAACGACAAACCCGAGATCCTTCAGCGTCGCCTCAAGCGAATCCGCGTCTCCGATGGCCTTGTTCAGATCGGTCAGTTCTTCATATTCGTTGATGCCGATGACAAGCGCCCGCCGTTTCTGGCCATCGGCGCTTTTGGTGGCGAGCGGCGCCATTTGCCGCAGATCGTTGACCACTGCCTCGAGCCCGGCTGCCCGGGCGTATTTTTCGGGATCGGCGATCTTGACCGCGGCGGCGGCGGCAAATTGCACGCCGGCCGCCAGCCAGACGACGGCGATCGCCGCGGTCGCAACACGTCGCCAGTATGCTGCCTTTGCGCGCACCTGTTTTCCTGATCGCCGCGCGGCGGACAGCCGCCGCTGATCGGCGAAGAATAGATTCGGGTCGGTTGACGGGCAAGACCCGGCAATTGCCGCTTGCGTCGCGATGCCGGACCATATAGGGCTTCGCGCGGCTCGGAGCGTAGCGCAGCCCGGTAGCGCACTTGACTGGGGGTCAAGGGGTCGCAGGTTCGAATCCTGTCGCTCCGACCAAAAAAGCCCTTGAAAACCAAGGGTTTCTTGTTCCCTCCCCCGGTAGGCTTAGTGGCCTGCAAGGGAACAGAAGAAGCACCAAATCCCGGAATTGGCACGGAAAGTCCCGGAATAATCCCCGGACTGCCGTTGCGCGTTCTCCCGCTGTTCCGCCCTAGGCCCAAAAGCAAAGCCCCCCGGATGGCACACCGGAGGGCTTCAACGTCTTTGGAGACGCTAGACGCGGGAGAGGTAATCCGCACGATCAGTCTAGCGAACCCTCCAAATCCAGCAATCAGATTTGCCCGGAGTGGTATCGCAGATGAACGAGATAGACCTGACCGACCCCGCAACCTTCAAGGTATGGTCGAAGCAGAACCCCGATGCCCGGAAGCTGCTTGGCGTCATCGTATTCCGGCATCGTGGATCATCCGCGCGGCTTCCCGGTGACCCCATATCATGGGCCGCGTATCCGCTGGCGACGTGGCGCGGCTGGACCGGCTTCAAGCGCAGCACCTTGGACCGCAGGCTGAAAGAGTTGGTGGACGTTGGCCTGATTGAGAAAGAGCGGCATCGGTTCGCGGGTAGCGTCATCTGCCCGTGGATCAGACCGACCGAAGTGGCGCTGAAACATGTCGGGACTGCCGCTGATCTTGCTCGGCTAAAGGCCAAGAAATCGCCCCCGAAGAAACCCGCCAGTGAGGCAACGGTTGAGGCAACGCCTGACGCAACGGTTGAGGCAACGGTTGAGGCAACCGATCACACTACTATTCCTTTCCCTTCTACTGTTCCTATGGAGCTAAGTAAGACCGCGAACGAGTTCACGGGAGAAGGGAAGGGAAAGGCCGGGAAGGACGATCAGCTATCGGTGAAGAAGATGGTCGAAGCGGCTTTCGTCAAGCAGTACGGGGCGGATGCCTTCGACCCGGATGACCCCGAATGGCAGGAGCTTATGCAGCCGACCGTCGCCAAGCTCGAAAAGCTGTTGGCGAAGTTCCCCCGCATCACGGGCAAGCACGAACCGCATGTGAAGCACCCCTACGACATGGACCCGACATGGGCGACCAACTCGCCCGAAGTGCAGGCCAAACGGTATGCGAAGTACAAGGAATACGTCGCCAACTGGCATGCCGCCAACGGCTCAGAGCCGGTCAAACCCTATGTCGAGATCAGCACCGCAGACGTGCTGGCCAAGCTGAAATCGCTTCCTGACCCCTATGCCGACGAAATTGCCGAGTGGCAAAAATCGAAGACCACGCACTGACCGTATGGGCGAGTGACAGTGATTGCACCGGACCCTTGGTCCTACCCGCAGACCATCCCGCCAGACCCCCTTGCCGAACCATCTCCGACCGCGTATCCAGTAGAGGCTTCATCGGACGATGCAGGGTCATCGAGCAACCGATAGGGTCGAAGCGCATCGGCAAGCATCCCGTTTGTTGATTTCCGCTGGGAGCTG
>DDFA01000111.1:3417-13439 GCA_002336975.1 Phyllobacteriaceae bacterium UBA1940 | reverse complement strand
CGCTGCGCCATGGCGCGGCGGCGGCGATGCTGACGCTGGAAACGTCAAATGTCGTCGCGGCGCTCGAGCCCGAACCCTTCGCGCAGGCGCTGGCGATGACGCCCCCGGCCGTGCAACTCGACTGAAAGGACCTGAAGATGATCGACCGCGCCGCCAGACAGTTCGTCGACGTTCACCCCGAGGTCGCCGGCGCGCTCGCCAGCAAACGGCCGGTGGTGGCGCTGGAAAGCACCATCATCACCCACGGGATGCCCTACCCCGCCAACAGCGACATGGCGGCCGCCGTCGAGCGCATCATCGTCGACGAAGGCGCCACCCCGGCGACGATCGCGGTGCTTGGCGGACGGATCAAGATCGGCCTGTCCGACGGCGAACGCAACGCGCTGGCGACCGCCGGCGGGGCGATGAAACTGTCGCGCGCCGACCTCGCTTTCGCGGTAGCCGAGCGACGCACCGGCGGCACCACGGTGGCGGCGACGATGATGGCGGCGCATCTGGCGGGCATCGGCGTCTTCGCCACCGGCGGCATCGGCGGGGTGCACAAGGGCGCGGAACAGAGTTTTGACGTTTCGGCAGATCTCGACGAACTGGCGCGCACCCCGGTCATCGTGGTCAGCGCCGGCGCAAAGGCGATCCTCGACATCCCCAAGACGCTGGAGGTGCTGGAGACGCGCGGCGTGCCGGTGGTCGGCTACGGCGCCGACGTGATGCCGGCGTTCTGGTCGCGCCAGTCGCCCTTCCCTGCCCCGCTGCGGCTCGACAGCGCCGAAGCCATCGCAACATTCCAGCAGACCCGGTCGGCGCTGGGCGTCGGCGGCGGCATGCTGGTGGCCAATCCGGTTCCGGCCGAATTCGAGATCCCGGCCGCCGATATGGCGCGCCATATCGAGGCGGCGCAATACGCCGCGCATGAAAACGGCGTCATCGGCAAGGCCGTGACGCCGTTCCTGCTGGCGAAAATCCTCGAACTGACCGACGGCGCCAGCCTCAAGACCAACATCGCGCTGGTGGAGAACAATGCGCGCCTGGCGGCGCGCATCGCTGTGGCGATGAAGGCCTGATCAGCCCTGGCCGATCGGCGAGAGTTCGATCTCGACGCGGCGGTTTTGGGCGTTACCTACCCCAGCGCCAGGAAAATTACTCCTCAAGCCCCGGCCAAGGTACATCGCCTCCTCTTTCGACCATGCGACAGTGGCGATCCTTCCAGTGCTCGCATTCGGCGCGTGAGGCGGGTCCGAAGGCGGCGTAGTAGATTGCAGGCACCAGGCTGCCGGCGGGAGCGATGAAGCAATTGCCTGGCGGTTCGACCTTTGGCAGCTGAGCGTAGACGACAAATTCCTCATGTTTCATCGCATCAGCGAACGGCGCAGGAACGAAAGGATCAACAATCAGCACGTCGTGCCAACGGTCCGCATCGAGCACCCTGACCGTCCGGGCATTTCCGGCCGGCATGTAAACAACGGATTCGAATGGCTTGACCACTCGCAAGCAAACCGGCTGAACGTAGAAAACCATGTTCCATGTCGGAGGGAAGACTCTTTCTGGCCGTTGCTCCAATTGGGCGATGTAGTTGCCGCACGGCAAAAGGCCGGCCGCCGTCAACGTCACCATTCCCGTTCCCGGTGATCTCACCGCATGGTAATTTGCTACCCCAAGTACTCGCGACATCGACATGTGATCTCCTCCCAAAGACCCGCTCTCAGGAGCGCTCCTTTAGGAAAGCACAATTCCGCAACCAACGCGACATCAAACGACTTGATGCGCGCACAGGTTACTCGATTTCAGCGTCCGCTTGCTCGCGGTCTGATCAGCCCTGGCCGATCGGCGAGAGTTCGATCTCGACGCGGCGGTTTTGCGCCCGGCCCGCTTCGGTGGCGTTGGACGCGATCGGCTGACGCTCGCCATAGCCCAGGACCGAGAACCGGCGGGGGTCGTTGCCCTGGGCGCCAAGATAGTTGGCGACCGAGAGCGCGCGACGCTCGGAAAGCTTGAAGTTGTAATTGTCGTCGCCGGTGGAATCGGTATGGCCGTTCACGTCGACCAGGGTGCGATTGTATTTCTTCAGCACCAGCGCCACCGCGTTGAGGGTCGGATAGAAGCCGGGGCTGATCTGATCCTGGTCGGTGGCGAAGGTGATGTTGGAGGGCATGATCAGCTGAATGTTGTCGCCATTGCGAACGACGCCGACGCCGGTGCCGCGCAGCGCGCCGCGCAGTTCGGCCTCCTGCTGGTCCATATAGGCGCCGATGGCGCCGCCGCCCAGCGCGCCGATGCCGGCGCCGATCAAGACGGCGTTGCGCTGGGCCCGCGGCGAACCGCCGACCGCCATGCCGGCGAGCGCGCCGACGCCCGCGCCGATCAGGGCGCCGCCCGCGGTGTTGGAAAGCTTGGGATCGCCGGTGTACGGGTCGGTCGTGCAGGCGCTGATAAATGTGGCGGCGGCCATTGCGGCGACGATCTTGAGTTTCATGATGTTTCCCTCTCGCATATGCGCCTTTTCGGCGCTCAAAACCCTTCCCGCCAAGGCTTCTAACCCTGAATGAGGCGGAATGGTGAGCATACTCGCCGGCGTGGAGACAAAACAGCCCTGAAAGGGACCGCGCACAGCAAAGGGCGGAGCGGTCGCCCGCCCCGCCCCGCAGCACCGGATGTCCTGCAACCTCAATCAGGCGTTGGCGCGGGCCACGGCGCGCTTCGCCATCACGCCGATCAAAGCGGCGCGATAGTCGGCGCTGGCGTGCATGTCGGCCATCAGGTTCGAGGCGCTGACCGTGACCCCGTCGAGCGCCGCGGCGTTGAAGGATTTGGACAGCGCGGTTTCCAGCGCCTTGGCGCGGAAGACGCCGTCGTCGCCGGCCCCCGTCACCGCGACGCGCACGTCCTTACCCTTGGCGACAAAGACGCCGACGACGGCATAACGCGATGCCGGGTTCGGAAATTTTTCGTAGCCGCATTTGGCCGGCGCGGTGAATTTTACCGCAGTGACGATCTCGCCGTCCTTCAGCGCGGTCTCGAACAGGCCGGTGAAGAATTTGTCGGCGGCGATCTCGCGCTTGTTGGTGACGATGGTGGCGCCGAGCGCCAGCATCGCCGACGGATAGTCGGCCGCCGGATCGTTGTTGGCGATCGAGCCGCCGATGGTGCCGCGATGGCGTACGGCGGGGTCGCCGATATGCGCCGCCAGATGGCACAGCGCCGGACAGGCCGCCTTGAGCTTGGCGTCGTTGGCGACGTCGAAATGCGTCGTCGCCGCGCCGATCTCGACATTCTTGCCCGAGACCTTGACGCCCGTCATGGCGGCGATCTTCGACAGGTCGACGAGATCGGACGGCGCGGCGAGACGCGACTTCATCGCCGGGATCAGCGTCATGCCGCCCGAGACATATTTGGCGTCGTCGCCCTTTTTCTGCAGCTTGGCCGCATCAGCGACCGAAGAGGCCCGGTGATAATTGACCGAATACATTGTTCGTCCTCCCCTTACTTCTTCGCCGAGTTGATCGCGCGCCACACCTTCATCGGCGTGGCCGGCATCGACAGGTCGTTATTGCCGATCGCGTCGGTGATCGCGTTGATCACCGCCGGCGGCGATCCGATCGCGCCTGCCTCGCCGCAGCCCTTGATGCCGAGCGGGTTGGACGGCGACGGGGTGCACTGGTGCGAGACCTCGAACGACGGCAGGTCGTCGGCGCGCGGCATGCAATAGTCCATGTAGGACGCGGTCAGGATCTGACCCTGGTCGTCGTAGACCGCATTTTCGAGCAGCGCCTGGCCGATGCCCTGGGCGACGCCGCCATGGACCTGGCCCTCGACGATCATCGGGTTCATCAGATTGCCGAAATCGTCGGCGGCGACAAACCGCAGGATGTCGGTGACCCCGGTTTCGGGATCGACCTCGACCTCGCAGATGTAGCAGCCGGCCGGGAAGGTGAAGTTGGTCGGGTCGTAGAACGCCGTCTCCTTCAGGCCCGGCTCCATGCCGGCTGGCAGGTTGTGCGCGGTGTAGGCGGCGAGCGCCATCTGGAACCACGGCACGTTCTTGTCGGTGCCGGCGACCTTCAGCGCGCCGTTCTCGATGACGATGTCGCCCTCGTCCGCCTCAAGCAGATGGGCGGCGATCTTCTTGGCCTTGGCCTCGACCTTGTCGAGCGCCTTGACCATGGCCGACATGCCGACCGCGCCCGAGCGCGAACCGTAGGTGCCCATGCCCATCTGCACCTTGTCAGTGTCGCCATGGACGATCGACACCTGTTCCAGCGGCAGGCCGAAGCGGGTGTTGACCAACTGCGCAAAGGTCGTTTCGTGGCCCTGGCCGTGGCTGTGGGCTCCGGTCAGCACCTCGATCGTGCCCACTGCATTGACGCGGATCTCGGCCGATTCCCACAGACCGACGCCGGCGCCCAGCGATCCAACCGCCGCCGACGGCGCGATGCCGCAGGCTTCGATGTAGCAGCTCATGCCGATGCCGCGCAGCTTGCCGTTCTTCTTCGAGGCGGCGCGCCGCTTCTCGAAACCGGCATAGTCGACCGCCTTCATCGCCGCGTCGAGCGAAGCGCCAAAATCGCCGGCGTCATAGGCCATGATGACCGGCGTCTGGTGCGGGAACTGGGTGACGAAATTCTTGCGGCGCAGTTCGGCCGGCGAAACGCCGAGTTCGCGCGCCGCCGTCTCGATGGTGCGCTCCATGACGAAGGAGGCTTCCGGACGTCCGGCGCCGCGATAGGCGTCGACCGGCGCGGTGTTGGAATAGACCGCCCGCACATTGCCGTAGATCGCCGGGATATTGTACTGGCCCGACAGCAGCGTCGCGTAGAGGTAGGTCGGCGTCGCCGAGGAGAACAGCGACATGTAGGCGCCGAGATTGGCGATGGTGTCGACCTTGAGACCGGTGATCCGGTGGTTCTTGTCGAACGCCATTTCCACCGTGGTGTGGTGGTCGCGGCCATGCGCGTCGGAGAGGAAGCTTTCCGTGCGGTCGGCGACCCATTTCACCGGCACGCCGGTGCGCTTGGAAGCCCACAGGCAGACGATCTCTTCCGGATAGATGTAGATCTTGGAGCCGAAGCCGCCGCCGACGTCGGGCGCGATGACGCGCAGCTTGTTTTCCGGCGCGACATTGTAGAAGGCGCTCATCACCAGGCGGGCGACGTGCGGGTTCTGTGAGGTCGTCCAGCAGGTGTAGTGGTCTTCTGCCTTGTCGTAATGGCCAAGCGCGGCGCGCGGTTCCATGGCGTTGGGCACGAGGCGGTTGTTGCGGATGGTCATGCGGGTGACGTGGGCGGCGCCCTTGATCGCCGCGTCCGCCGCCGCCTTGTCGCCAATACCCCAGTCGAAGATCAGATTGCCTTCGGCTTCCGGGTGCAGCTGCGGCGCGCCCTTCTTCAGCGCCTCGGCCGCGTCGGCGACGCCCTTCAGTTCCTTGTAGGTGACGTTGACCGCCTCGGCGGCGTCGCGCGCCTGGCCCTTGGTGTCTGCCACCACGATCGCCACCGCCTCGCCGACATAGCGCACCTTGCCGACCGCGAGCGGCGTCCACGCGCCCATCTTCATCGGCGTGCCGTCATGCGAATGGATCATCCAGCCGCAGATCAGGTTGCCGATGCCGTCGGCCTTGATTTCGGGACCGGTCAGCACATCGATGACGCCCGGCATCGCCTTGGCCGCCTTGACGTCGATCTTCTTGATCTCGGCGTGCGCATGGGGGCTGCGCACGAACATCGCATGCTTCATGCCTGGCACCACCATGTCGTCGACATAGCGGCCGGCGCCGGTGATGAACCTCTTGTCTTCCTTGCGCGCAACGCGTGCGCCAATGCCTTCCATGCCCATCGGGTGATTCCTCCTCCTGAGAGTCGATCGTTGGTCGTCGGTCGTCGGTCGTGGGTTGCGTTCGGCCTCGACCGACGACCCACAAAAATCGACCGACTCTCTAAGCCGCCTTCGCCTTGGACTTGCCCTTGCTCTTGCCCATCGTCTTCGACGCGGCCAGGATCGCCTGGACAATGTTGTGGTAGCCGGTGCAACGGCAGATATTGCCTTCAAGCTCGGCGCGCACGGTCGCCTCGTCCAGGCCTTCGGGATGGCGGCGCACCATGTCGGTGGCGGTCATGATCATGCCGGGCGTGCAGAAGCCGCATTGCAGTCCGTGATGTTCCTTGAAGGCGGCCTGCATCGGGTGCAGCTCGGCGCCGGACGCCAGCCCCTCGATGGTGACGACGTCGGAGCCCGAGGCCTGCGCGGCCAGCATGGTGCACGACTTCACCGCCTTGCCGTCTACATGGACGACGCACGAGCCGCATTGCGACGTGTCGCAGCCGACATGCGTTCCCGTCAGGCCGAGATTCTCCCTCAGAAAATGAACAAGCAGCGTTCGATCCTCGACGCTGCCTGAAACTTTCCGTCCGTTTACTGTCATGGTTACGTCGGACATGTCACCTCCCTGATGTCCAGCCTGGCCATCGCGTCCCGATGCCGAAGCTTGCAAAACGACGCACGCGTCACGGTCGCATCGCCTTGCCAAAAATGCGACGCCAGAATGCGGCGGGGACCGCCTAGCGTATATTGTACTTTCGGTCGCGAACGGACAATCGGCAGATCGCCCGGCAGTTCGACAAATCGGCGGCCGCGAGGCGGCTCGCCGTTTTCCGTTGCCAACGCGCGGCGATGTGACAACTATGCGGTCAGCGGCGCACGCGGCCGAAAGGCGGCAGAAGGCGCGAACGCTTTGGGAGGAGCGACACTGGCGTCCTATCAGACGAAGTACGCCTGCGGGCTGGTTGCGATCACCTGCCCGGACGCCGATGCCGACGCGTTTGCGCGGCAGGTGGCCGGCTGCGTGCTCGAGACCGGGGCCGAGTTCGCGCTGTTCTTCTTTTCCAGGTCGCAGATGGATGCCGGCCAATTGTGCCAGGCTCTGCGGCGGCACGCGCCGCGGCTGCACCACGCCGGCTGCTCGACCGCCGGCGAGATCACGCCCGAAGGGCTCGTCGACGGACAGGCGATCGCGATCCTGTTTCCGGCCGATGCGTTCACCGCGGTCAGCACCATGGTGCGCGACATCTCGTCGGCGGGCATGGCCGACGTCACCCGACGGGTCGAGGAATTGCGCCGGGCGCTGGCCGTCAGGCAGGGCGCGGCGGGGGACAGGCAGGTGTTTGCGCTGTGCTTCATCGACGGACTGTCGTTTGCCGAGGAAGCCGCGACATCGGCGATCCACTGGGGGCTGGACGACATCCCGCTGCTTGGCGGCTCGGCCGGCGACGGGCTGGATTTCGGGCAGACCGAGTTGATCTCCAACGGCCAGGCGGCGACCGACTGCGCCATCGTCGTGCTGATCGCCACCGACGTGCCGTTCGAAATCTTCAAGGCCGACAATTTCGTCGCCACCTCGGAAAAGCTGGTGGTGACCGCGTCGGAGCCGAGCCGGCGCATCGTGCGCGAATTCAACGCCGCGGGCGCGGCGCAGGAATTCGCAGGGGCGATCGGGCTCAGCGCCGCCGAACTGGGGCCACTCAGTTTCGCCTCGCATCCGGTGGTGGTGCGGGTGGGTGGCGAGCACTACTGCCGCTCGATCCAGAAGGTGAACCCGGACGGATCGCTGACATTTTTCTGCGCCATCGACGACGGCATCGTGCTGACCATCGCCGAGCCGAAGGGCATGGTCGAATCGACAAGGCGCACCCTGCATGAGGTCGGCGACAAGCTGGGCGGGATCGACGTGATCCTGGGCTTCGACTGCGTGCTGCGGCGCCTCGACGCGCAGAACCGGCAGGTATTTCGCGACGTTTCCGACCTCTATGCGGCCAACCGGGTGATCGGGTTCGGCACCTATGGCGAACAGTACCGGTCGATGCATCTGAACCAGACGCTGACCGGCATCGCATTCGGACAACGCCAGGCGGCCGAATGAGATGACCATCCGCGAGATTACCGACATCGACCGGCTGATGCGGATCAACAATGCTCTGATCTCGCGCGTCGAGCGGTCGATGGACCAGCAGGGCAATGCGTTCTCGCTGTTCCAGACCGCGATCAACCTGGAAAGCCAGGTGCGCAAGCACACCGACGATCTGCGCGGCGCGATGCGGCGGCTGGAACAGTCCAATACCGAGCTTGCGGTCGCCAAGGACAGCGCCGAGCGCGCCAATCAGTCGAAGACGCGGTTTCTCGCCGCCGCCAGCCATGACGTGCTGCAGCCGCTCAACGCCGCGCATCTCTCGGTGTCGGCGCTGGCCGACCTGCAGACCAGCGACGAAGGCCGCCAGCTGGTCGCCCAGGTGGAACGGGCGCTGTCGACGATGGACGATCTGCTGCGCACCCTGCTCGACATTTCCAAGCTCGACGCCGGCGTGGTGCAGCCTGACGTCGGGCTGGTGCCGTTGTGGCCGCTGTTCCAGTCGCTGCAGTCGGACTTTTCGCCGCTGGCGGCCAGGCGCGGGCTGGAACTGCGGTTCCGGCCGACTGAACTTGCAGTGGTGACGGACCGGACGATGTTTCGCCGCATCCTGCAGAACATTATCTCCAATGCGATCCGCTACACCGAAACCGGCGGCGTGCTGGTCGGCGCGCGGATCAAGGGTGAGACGGTGCAGGTCTCGATTGTCGACACCGGCATCGGCATTCCCTCAGACCAGCACGACGCGATCTATGACGAGTTCCGGCGCGGCACCAACGCGATGCAGGCCGACAGCGGCCGGGTCGACGCCGGGCTTGGCCTGGGCCTGGCGATCGTTCGCCGGATGGTGTTGGCCCTGTCGCACGACATTTCGCTGGCGTCGCGGCTCGGCAAGGGCAGCACGTTCAGGATCCTCGCGCCTGGCTTGCATCTCGCCGGCGCACCGCTTTCCGAGGCGGCGTCGCCGCATTTGCTGCGCCGGGGCTACGGCCTGTTCGGCATGCGCATCCTGGTGGTCGAGAACGACCAGTCCGTGCGCCTGGCGATGGAATCGCTGCTGACGCGATGGAACTGCACCGTGCGTTCCGCCACCAGCCGGGCGCGGGCCATGGCGCAGCTCGACGACGGCTGGCTGCCCGACATGATCATCGCCGACCAGCATCTCGACCATTCGGATCTCGGCTCGCAGACCATCGACCATCTGAGGGCCCGGGCCGGCTACGACATCCCTGCCCTGATCGTGACGGCGGACCCGTCGGACGACCTGGCGACCGAAACGCGGCGCGCCGGCGTCGAACTGATGATGAAGCCGGTGAAGCCGGCCGAACTGCGGGCGCTGATGGCGCATCTGCTCGCCTGACCGAAGCGAGACGGCGCATACGAAAAAAGCCGCCGCGGGGCTGTCCACGCGGCGGCTCTTATTTCATTCATGCCTTGAAGAGCGTCAGCCCTTGCGCGGCAGTTGCGGCACCATGCTCTTCTTCTTCGGCTCGCCGCCCTTGCCGTCCGGCTTGCCCTTGGCGGGCTTGCCCTTGGCGGTGGGCGCCGGCCTGGCCTTGGCTTTCGCCTTCGGCTTCTTCTGGGCGGCGGGCGCGGCCGGCTCTTCCTTCTTCGGCTTCACCGGCAGTTCGTCGGCGACCGCCTCGAGCTTGAGATGGCTGTCGATGCCGGCGCCCTCGACGGTGATCTTGACGGTGCCGCCCTTGCGCAACTTGCCGAACAGGACCTCGTCGGCCAGCGGCTTCTTGATGTGCTCCTGGATGACGCGGCCGAGCGGCCGCGCGCCCATGCGCTCGTCATATCCCTTGTCGGCGAGCCAGGCGATCGCGTCGGGCGCCAGGTCGAAGGTGACGCCGCGGTCGGCCAGCTGCGCCTCCAGCTGCATGACGAACTTCTGCACCACCTGATGCACCACCGGCACCGGCAGCGAGCCGAACGGGATGATGGCGTCGAGGCGGTTGCGGAATTCCGGCGTGAACAGCTTGTTGATCGCCTCGACGTCGTCGCCTTCGCGCCGGGTCGAGCCGAAGCCGATCGCCGCGCGCTGGGCGTCGGATGCGCCGGCATTGGTCGTCATGATCAGGATGACGTTACGGAAGTCGATCTTCTTGCCGTTGTGGTCGGTCAGCTT
>DDFA01000111.1:0-3398 GCA_002336975.1 Phyllobacteriaceae bacterium UBA1940 | reverse complement strand
TCGAAGCCGACATAGCCGGGAGGCGCGCCGATCAGCCGCGAGACGGTGTGGCGCTCCATATATTCCGACATGTCGAAGCGGATCAGTTCGACGCCGAGCGAGGCGGCAAGCTGCTTGGCGACTTCGGTCTTGCCGACGCCGGTGGGACCGGAGAACAGGTAGGAGCCGATCGGCTTTTCCGGTTCGCGCAAGCCGGCGCGCGCCAGCTTGATCGCCGAGGCCAGCGCCGTGATCGCGGTCTCCTGACCGTAGACGGATCGCTTCAGCTCGGCCTCGAGGCCGGCCAGCACCTTCTCGTCGTCGGCCGACACCGTCTTGGGCGGAATCCTCGCCATTGTCGCGATCGTCTCCTCGATCTCCTTGATCGAGATCGTCTTCTTGCGCTTGTTTTCCGGCAGCAGCATCTGCGATGCGCCGGTCTCGTCGATCACGTCGATCGCCTTGTCCGGCAGTTTTCGGTCGGAAATGTAGCGCGCCGACAGTTCCACCGCCGCCTTGATGGCCTCGTTGGTGAACTTCACCTTGTGGAACTCTTCATAGTAGGGCTTGAGGCCCTTCATGATCTCGATGGCGTCTTCCACCGACGGCTCGTTGACGTCGATCTTCTGGAACCGGCGCACCAGCGCCCGGTCCTTCTCGAAGAACTGGCGGAATTCCTTGTAGGTGGTGGAGCCGATGCATCGGATGGCGCCCGACGACAGCGCCGGCTTGAGCAGGTTCGACGCGTCCATCGCGCCCCCCGATGTGGCTCCGGCGCCGATCACCGTGTGGATCTCGTCGATGAACAGGATGGCGCCCGGATATTCCTCAAGCTCCTTGACCACCTGCTTCAGGCGTTCCTCGAAATCGCCGCGATAGCGCGTGCCGGCGAGCAAGGCGCCCATGTCGAGCGCGAAGATGGTGGCGTCAAGCAGCACCGCCGGCACGTCGCCCTCGACGATGCGCTTGGCCAGGCCCTCGGCGATCGCCGTCTTGCCGACGCCGGGATCGCCGACATAAAGCGGGTTGTTCTTGGAACGGCGGCACAGGATCTGGATGGTGCGGTTGATCTCGCTGGTGCGGCCGATCAGAGGGTCGACCTTGCCGGCCTTGGCCTTGGCGTTGAGATTGACGCAATAGGCGGTCAGCGCGTCCTGCTGCTTCTTGGCCTTGCCGTTGTCTTCGGGCTGCTCGTTCGAGCCCTGGTCGTTCTGCTCGTCGTCGGAGCCGCGCGGCGGACGCGATTCAGAGGCGCCGGGGCGCTTGGCGATGCCGTGCGAGATGTAGTTGACCGCGTCGTAGCGGGTCATCTGCTGTTCCTGCAGGAAATAGGCGGCATGGCTCTCGCGCTCGGCGAAGATCGCCACGAGCACATTGGCGCCGGACACTTCCTCGCGTCCGGACGACTGGACATGGATCACCGCGCGCTGGATGACGCGCTGGAAACCGGCGGTCGGTTTGGAATCCTCGTCGTAACCGGTGACCAGATTGTCCAGTTCCTTGTCGACATAGGCGAGCACCGTCGCCTTGAGTTCGTCGAGATCGACATTGCAGGCGCGCATCACCGCCGCGGCGTCGGTGTCATCAATCAACGCCAGCAGCAGGTGCTCCAGCGTTGCGTATTCGTGGTGACGCTCGTTTGCGAATGTGAGCGCCTGGTGCAGCGCCTTTTCGAGGCTTTGGGAGAAAGCCGGCATTCAGTACCTCACTTTTTCTCCATCACGCATTGCAGCGGATGTTGATGTTGTCGCGCGAAATCCATGACCTGCGTCACCTTGGTCTCCGCGACTTCGAACGTGTAGACGCCGCATTCGCCCACGCCGTGATTGTGAACGTGCAGCATGATGCGGGTGGCTGCTTCGCGGTCCTTCTGGAAGAACCGCTCCAGGATATGCACGACGAACTCCATCGGGGTGTAGTCGTCGTTGAGGATCAGGACGCGGTAGAGGCTCGGCTTCTTGGTCTTCGGCTTGGTGCGCGTGATGACGGCCGTGCTGCGGCCAGGACCGCGCCGGCGGTCGTCATCCTGCATTCGCCAATCCTGTTGCCGCATGGCCGCCTTGTCGCTCATCGTTTGCGCCGACTTCACCCGCATACCCGAGAATACCCGCTTATGTATGTGCGCAAAGCAGGATTTTAAGGCCTCTAGCTTGCGCGAGAATTTACCGTGCGGCGAGCGTCGCGCAACCGTCAGCGGCGCAGGCGTGCGAGCGATTCGAACGGCCGCATCATATCGCGGCCGGTGTCGGCGGCGATGGCGTTCAGCGTCGTCGCCTGTTCGACAAGGCTGCTCCAGCTGTCCTTCAGGTAATCGGCCTGGGCGGTCGCCGTCTCGCCGGGCTCGGCGGACGCGACCTGCTGCATCGCCGAACCGGCGGCGGCGGCGCAGGCCTGGGCGTAGTCGGCTGTCGCCGCGCCAAACGCCTGCAGCCCGCCGAACCAGGCCGAGACCGATTCGACGCCCGCCTCGGCAGCCTTGACGCCGAGATCGAAGGGAGTGACGGGTTGATACGACATGGGCTGCTCCTTGAGGGGTCGCAGCCGTGATGCTGCGCTGCGGCAATCTTATGCCGCAACGCGGTGGTGTCAAATCGGCGGGCGGATCAGCCGACGACCACGGTCGGCCTGCCGGAGACCCGGTTATAGAGGTCGATGACGTCCTGATTGATCAGCCGCACGCAGCCCGACGACATCGACTTGCCGATCGACCACCATTCCGGCGAACCGTGGATGCGGTAGCCGGTATCGGCGCCGTCTTTGAAGATGTAGAGGGCGCGCGCGCCCAGCGGGTTTTCCGGACCGCCCGGCTGGCCGCCGGCCCATTTCGCCACTTCCGGCTTGCGGGCGATCATTTCCGGCGGCGGCGTCCACACCGGCCATTCGCGCTTGTACTGGATGTTGGCCCTGCCCGACCATTCGAACCCGGCCTTGCCGATGCCGACGCCGTAGCGCAGCGCCTCGCCGCCGGGCTGGACCAGATAGAGCCAATGGTCTTTCAAGCTGACGACGATGGTTCCCGGCGCCTCGCCGGTCGGGTCCTGAACGATCTGGCGCTGAAACTGGCGCGGCACCTTGTCGTACGGCACGGCCGGCAGGACGTAAGGCCCTTCGGTGAGCCCCGCATACATGATTTCAGGATCGGTGATCGCCTTGTCGACGGAGATTTTCGGGCGGATCGAGCCGGTCGGCGCAAGGTCGAGCGTCGGCATTTCAAGCGTCTGCGAACAGCCGGCCAGCGAAACCGCGCCTGCGCCGAGCAGGAACCCCCGCCGGGAAAGAATTTCGCCTGAACTCATCAACCCACACTCCGCCACTGGCTGCGATTTTATCGGCGCATGGTTGATGAAAGCCTAATGGGCGGCTTCGTCAGGTCTGGAGCGGGTGAAGGGAATCGAACCCTCGTATTCAGCTTGGAAGGC
>DDFA01000045.1:34004-34145 GCA_002336975.1 Phyllobacteriaceae bacterium UBA1940 | reverse complement strand
AGCCGGGCAAGGCGATGTTCGGCATTGTCCAGGGCGGCGACAACGAGGCGCTCAGGGTGCGCTCGGCGCAGGCGCTGACATTGCTTGACCTGAAAGGATACGCGGTCGGCGGGCTGGCGGTGGGCGAGCCGCAGGCGGTGA
>DDFA01000045.1:0-33986 GCA_002336975.1 Phyllobacteriaceae bacterium UBA1940 | reverse complement strand
ATGTTCGACTGCGTGATGCCGACGCGCGCCGGACGCCACGGGCTGGCCTATACGCGGCGCGGCAAGATCAATCTGCGCAACGCCCGCCATGCCGACGACCACCGTCCGCTGGACGAGGAATCGTCGTGCCCGGCGGCGCGCGACTACAGCCGTGCCTATCTGCACCATCTGGTGCGGTCGGGCGAGGCGCTGGGCGGCATGCTGTTGAGCTGGAATAACATTTCTTACTACCAGGACCTGATGCGCGGCATTCGCGGCGCGATTGAAGCCGGGCGGCTCGCCGATCATGCGGCGCAGACCGGCGAGGGCTGGGCAAGGGGCGACATCGCACCGCTGTGAAATGCGGGGCGAAGTTCATTTTCGCGGCCGCAAATCGACCTGTGCGCTTGCATGGGCCGGCCCGAATTGCCAGTGTCGGCGATCAAATCAGATGACGGACCGTTTCATGCAGGCGCTTTTCGTTCAGATCAAATGCGATCTCGGCAAGTCTTACGATGTCGCCGCGGCGATCGCCGATCGCGAGATTGCGTCGGAAATCTATTCGACGGCAGGGCAGTGGGACCTGCTGGTGAAATTCTATGTCGAGGACGGCGTCGACATCGGCCACTTCGTCAACGAACAGGTGCATGCGGTGCCCGGCATCCGCGACACGCTGACGGTGATGACGTTTCGCGCGTTCTAGGGCAGTTCCCGCGAGCATTGAATCGCCCCGTTTGTCCAATGGCGAAACGGGCGTCTGCCGTTGGCTAACCCGTCAGGCCTGGTTCATCCAGCCCAAATCCGTCGGCTTTCCGCACACCCAGCGCCAAACCTGCCAAATGTCCGAAAACGGCGCAATTGCGCTTGCATTTCTGACACTTGCCCAGTGAAATGGGTTGGAGTGGGAGTGCGGACGAATTGGCAGCCTTTGACGAGATGCGCCCCGGCGGCGACGTGGTCAGAAAACCCTACGCGTCCTATGACAGCTGGTTCGCCAATCAGGATCCGGCCAGGCTGCGCGAAAAGATGGACGACGCGGAACTGGTGTTCCGCAAGACCGGCATCACCTTCGCCGTCTACGGTCAGGAGGAGGCGGCCGAACGCATCATCCCCTTCGACATCGTGCCGCGCATCCTGTCGGGGCGGGAATGGCGGCGGCTGACCCAGGGTATCGAGCAGCGGGTGGTGGCGCTGAACGCCTTTCTCGACGACATCTACCACCGGCAGGAAATCATCAAGGCCGGCCGCATTCCAAAACAGCTGATCGCCGGCAATGAGGCGTTCCTGCCGGAAATGGTCGGGGTGAGGCCGCCGGCCGGCGTCTACACTCACATTATCGGCGTCGACATCGTGCGCACCGGCGAGGACGATTTTTACGTGCTCGAGGACAATGCGCGCACCCCGTCGGGCGTGTCCTACATGCTGGAGAACCGGGAAACGATGATGCAGCTGTTTCCCGAGCTGTTCCAGAAGATCAAGGTCAGGCCGGTCGAGAACTATCCGCAATTGCTGCGCCAGTCGCTCGCCAATGTCAGGCCCGAATCGTGCGATGGCGCGCCGACGATCGCGGTGCTGACGCCGGGCATCTTCAATTCGGCCTATTTCGAACATTCGTTCCTGGCCGACCAGATGGGCGTCGAACTGGTCGAGGGCAGCGATCTGCGCGTCGTCGACGGCCGCATCGCGATGCGCACCACCCAAGGCTACAAGCCGATCGACGTGCTTTACCGCCGCGTCGACGACGCTTTCCTCGACCCGCTGACGTTCAGGCCGGATTCGGCTCTGGGGGTGCCCGGCATCATGGACGTCTACCGGGCCGGCCGGATCACCATCGCCAATGCGCCGGGAACCGGCATCGCAGACGACAAGGCGATCTATTCCTACATGCCCGAGATCGTCGAGTTCTACACCGGCCGCAAGGCGATCCTCGGCAATATCCCGACCTGGCGCTGCTCCGAGGCCGACAGTCTCAAATATGTGCAGGAACATCTCGCCGAACTGGTGGTGAAAGAAGTGCACGGGTCCGGCGGCTACGGCATGCTGGTGGGGCCGACGGCGTCGAAAAAGGAACGCGAGGCGTTTTCGGCGAAACTCGCCAAGAACCCCGGCAACTACATCGCGCAGCCGACGCTGGCGCTGTCGACCTGCCCGATCCTGAGCAAGGCCGGGCTGGCGCCCCGCCACGTCGACCTGCGGCCCTATGTGCTGGTGTCGGACCGCATCCAGATCGTGCCCGGCGGCTTGACGCGGGTGGCGCTCAAGGAGGGATCGCTAGTGGTCAACTCCTCGCAGGGCGGCGGCACCAAGGACACATGGGTGCTGGACGACTGACATGCTGGGACGCAACGCAAACGGTCTTTTCTGGATGAACCGCTACATCGAGCGGGCCGAAAACATGGCGCGCCTGGTCGACGCCGGCCTCAGGCTGGCGCTGACGCGCACCGCGAGTTCGACCGACGAATGGGCGTCGGTGGTGGTGTCGGCGGGCGTCGAATACCAGTTCCGCCAAAAACACCAGGATTTCACGGCGGCAACGGTGTCGGACTTCCTGCTGCGCGACAAGGCCAACCCGTCGAGCGTGATGTCGGCGATAGAGACCGCGCGCAACAATGGCCGTATGGTGCGAACCGCGCTGACGCGCGAGACCTGGGAAAGCCTGAATGAAGCGTGGATGTCGATGAAGCGCATGCTCGGCGCGCCGATCGACGAACGCGACCTGCCGCGTATCCTCGACCGGATCAAGCGCGAGACGGCGCTGATCCGAGGCGCGCTGCACGGAACCCAGCTGCGCAACGAGATCTTCGATTTCAGCCAGATCGGCACCTTTATCGAGCGCGCCGACAATACGGCGCGCATTCTCGACGTGAAATATTACGTGCTGCTGCCTTCGGTGAGCTGGGTCGGTTCGTCGCTCGACAATTATCAGTGGGAATCGATCCTGCGTTCGGTGGCGGCGCATCGCTCCTACCGCTGGATCTACGACGTCGAATACAAGCCGACCAACATCGCCGATTTCCTGATCCTCAATTCGCGCATGCCGCGGTCGCTGACCTTCTGCTACCGCAACATTTGCGAAAGCCTCGACTATCTGGCCAACGCCTATGGCGAGCGGCAGGGCTGCCACGACACGGCGGCGGCGACGCTGACCAAGCTGAAGGTTGGTTCGGTCAAGGATGTTTTCGACCAGGGCCTGCACGAATTCCTGGTCAGGTTCATCGGCGACAACAATCTGCTGGGCAGCCAGATCGCCGAGGAATACCGCTTTGTATAGGGCGAGGACCGGCGCATGCATCTAAGAGTCAGCCATCGGACCGAGTATCGCTACGACCAGCCGATGGGCTACGGCCTGCAGCGGCTGCGGCTGAAACCGCCGGACGGAAAAACGCAAAGGGTGATCTCGTGGTCGATCGACATCGAGGGCGCGCGCGAGGAACTTCGCTACGCCGACGCGTTCGGCAACGACACGCGGCTGGTCTCGATCGACGGCGATGCGCATGCGGTGAGCATCGTCGCGTCGGGCGAGGTGGAGACCTATCCGACAGCCGGCGTCTCGGGCCCGCAAAAAGGTTTCATGCCGCTCTGGGTGTTCGAACAGCCGACCGAACTGACCGAAGCCGGCAAGAAGGGCAGGGCGCTGGCGAGGTCGCTGGGCGAGGGCGACCAGTTGACCCGAATGCACAGACTGATGGAGCTCGTGGCCGACAGCGTCGCCTATCAGACCGGCGCGACCGATGCGGCGACAACGGCGGAGCAGGCGCTGGAACTGGGCAAGGGCGTGTGCCAGGATCATGCGCATGTCTTTTGCGCCGTGGCGCGGCTGGCCGGCGCTCCGGCGCGCTATGTCAGCGGCTATTTGATGAAGGACGGCGAACAGGCGGCGTCGCATGCCTGGGCCGAGGCGCATGTCGTCGGCCTGGGATGGGTCGGGTTCGATCCATCGAACCGGATGTCGCCCGATGAAACCTATGTCAGCGTCGCCACCGGCCGCGACTATCGCAACGCCGCGCCGGTTTCCGGCATTCGGATCGGCCATGCGGTGGAATCGCTTGCGGTTCAGATCACCGTCGAGCAGTAATCGCCGCACTGCGACGGGATCGAATCGATGACCTATTGCGTCGGGCTGAAAATTGACCGCGGGCTGGTGTTCATGTCGGACACCCGCACCAATGCTGGCATCGACAATATTTCGACGTTCCGCAAGATGCATGTCTGGTCGACGCCGGGCGAGCGGGTGATCGTGCTGTTGTCGGCCGGCAATCTGGCGACGACGCAGGCGGTGGTGTCGATCCTCGACGAGCGCGCCAAGGCGCCGGTCGAGCGGGTCGCGACGCTGTTGGAGACTCCGTCGATGTTCCAGACGGCGCGGGTGGTCGGCCAGGTGGTGCGCGAGGTGATCGAGACGACCGCCTCCGCCGGCCAGCGTGCCGACGCGTTCAATGCGTCGTTCATCCTCGGCGGGCAGATCAAGGGGACAGAGCCTCGGCTGTTCATGATCTATCCGGAGGGAAACTTCATCGAGGCGGGCGGCGACACGCCGTTCTTCCAGATCGGCGAGACCAAATACGGCAAGCCGATCATCGTGCGGGCCTACGATCCGCAAATGTCGTTCGCCGAGACCGCCAAGCTGCTCATGGTGTCGTTCGATTCGACGCTGAAGTCGAACCTGTCGGTCGGACTGCCGCTGGACATGCTGTTTTACGAGAAGGACACGCTGGACGTGACATTCCAGAAGCGGATAGCGGCGGACGACGCCTATTATCGTACGATTTCCGAGGGCTGGTCGTCGGCGCTGCGCAAGGCGTTCGAGGACCTGCCGGATTTTCAGGCCTGAGGCGGCAAAGCCATGAATGACGACGATTTTCGACACTGGTCAGCCGTTGCGGCCAGGTGGGGCGTCGACTATCGCGCCTCGATCCGCGAGCGGCGGGTGCGGGCGCCGCTGACGCCGGGCAGCGTCGAGGCGCAGATCGCGGCCGCGCCGCCGGAAACCGGCGAGGCGATGGACGCCATCTTCGCCGATTTCGAGAACATCATCATGCCGGCGATGACGCATTGGCAGCATCCGCGCTTCTTCGCTTATTTCCCGGCCAATGCCGCGCCGGCGTCGGTGGTGGCGGAATATCTGGTCACCGCGGTCGCGGCGCAATGCATGCTGTGGCAGACATCGCCCGGGGCGACCGAACTGGAGACCCGGATGGTCGACTGGTTCCGCCAGGCGCTCGGCCTGCCGGAGCGGTTTCTCGGCGCGATCCAGGATTCGGCCTCGTCGGCGACGCTGAACGCGGTGCTGGTGATGCGCGAGAAGGCGCTGGATTTTAGCGGCAACGCCAGCGGCCTAGCCGGGCAGAAGCAGTTGCGCGTCTACTGTTCGGGCGAGGTGCACACCTCAGTCGACAGGGCGATCTGGGTGTCGGGCATCGGCCAGGACAATCTGGTGCGCATCAAGGCCGTCGGCGACCGCCGGTCGATGGACGTCGTGGCGCTGGAACAGGCGATCCGCCGCGACCTCGACGCGGGTAAGGTCCCGGCCGGCGTCATCGCGTCGGTCGGCGGGACAAGTGTCGGCGGCACCGACGATCTGGCGGCGATCGTGGCGATGCTCGACCGGCTGGAGAAGCAGACGGGCTGTCGCCCGTTCCTGCATGTCGACGCCGCCTGGGCAGGCTCGGCGATGATCTGCCCGGAATTGCGGACGATCTGGGCAGGGGTGGAGCACGCGGATTCGATCGTCTTCAATCCGCACAAATGGCTGGGGGCGCAGTTCGACTGTTCGATCCAGTTTATCGCCCGGCCCGACGAACTGGTGAGGACGCTAGCCGCCCAGCCCGAATATCTCAAGACCCACGGGGCCGAGCAGATCGTCAACTATTCGGAATGGTCGGTGCCGCTCGGCCGAAGGTTCAGGGCGCTGAAAATCTGGTTCCTGCTGCGCGCCTACGGGCTGGAACATTTGCGCGGCATGATCCGCAACCATATCGCCTGGTCGCGCAAGGTGGCGGAGCGGCTGCGCGCGATGCCCGATTTCGAGATCGTCACCGAGCCGATGCTGTCGCTGTTCTCGTTCCGGCACGCGCCGGCGGGGGTGACCGATGTCGACCTGCACAACCAGGACCTGGTGAACCGGATCAACGATGACGGCCGTACCTATCTGACGCAGACACGGGTCGACGGAAAGCTGGCGATCCGGTTCCAGGCAGGCCAGTTTGACATGCGCGAGGAAGATGCCGATACGGCGTTCGAGGTAATCCGCGAACTCGCTTTGTCGGTTTAGTTGGGGGAGAATCTCATGGGCAAGACTGCCGGTCCAAGGCATGTGCTGGCAATCGATCAGGGCACGACGTCGAGCCGGGCGATCGTGTTCGACGACAAGATGCGGATCGTGGCGGTCGGCCAGAAGGAATTTCCACAGATCTACCCGGCGTCGGGCTGGGTTGAACACGATCCGGAGGCGATCTGGGATACGGTGCTCTGGTCGATCAGGACCGCGCTGAAAAAGGCGGAGCTGAAACCTGGCGACATCGGCGCGGTGGGCATCACCAATCAGCGCGAGACGGTGGTCATCTGGGACAAGGCGACCGGCAAGCCGATCCACAATGCGATCGTATGGCAGGACCGCCGCACCGCCGACCGCTGCGCCAAGTTGCGCAAGGAGGGGCACGAGCCCTATGTGACGAAAAAGACCGGGCTGCTACTCGATCCGTATTTTTCGGGAACCAAAATCGCCTGGATTCTTGACCAGGCGAAGGGCGCGCGGCGGTGCGCCGAAAAGGGCGAATTGCTGGCCGGCACCATCGATTCCTTTCTGATGTGGCGGCTGACCGGCGGCGCGGTTCACGCCACCGACGCCACCAACGCTTCGCGGACGCTGCTGTTCGACATCGGCGCCAACGGCTGGGACGAGAAACTGTGCGAGATCATTCGCGTTCCAATGAGGATGCTGCCGCAAGTGCATGATTGCGCGGCCGATTTCGGCGTCACCGATCAGCGTGTGTTCGGGGCGGCGGTTCCGATCCTGGGGGTGGCCGGCGACCAACAGGCGGCGACCATCGGTCAAGCCTGCTTTTCGCCCGGCATGATGAAGGCCACCTACGGCACCGGCTGCTTTGCGTTGCTCAACACCGGCAAGGACCAGGTGAAATCGCGCAACCGGCTGCTGACGACGATCGCCTACCGGCTGGACGGCGAGACCAGCTATGCGCTGGAAGGCTCAATCTTTGTCGCGGGCGCCGCAGTGCAGTGGCTGCGCGACGGACTGGGGGTCCTCTCCAAGGCCGATCAGTCGGGCGAACTGGCGGCCAAGGCCGACGACGCCCAGGACGTATACCTGGTGCCGGCTTTCGTCGGGCTGGGAGCGCCGCACTGGGACGCAGAGGCGCGCGGTGCGATTTTTGGCCTGACGCGCAATTCAGGCCCGGCCGAATTTGCCCGCGCGGCGCTCGAGGCGGTCGCCTACCAGACGCGCGACCTGCTGGACGCGATGCGCAAGGACTGGAAGGCCAAGGGCAAGGAGACGGTGCTGCGCGTCGACGGCGGCATGGCGGCGTCAAACTGGACGATGCAGCGGCTGGCGGACATTCTGGATGCGCCGGTGGACCGGCCGGTGATCCGCGAGACGACGGCGCTCGGTGCGGCCTGGCTGGCGGGATCGCGCGCCGGAATATTTCCCGACAGGGACTGGTTTGCCAAGAGCTGGGCGCTGGAGCGCAGGTTCGAACCGCTGATGGACGAGGCGCTGCGCAAGCGCAAGCTGGCGGGCTGGCGCTGGGCGGTGTCGCGCACCCTGCGATAGACTTCCGGGCCAAGAAAGGAACCCGCGCCGGGGGCGCGGGTTGCAATGCCGGTTCGCCGACTGCTCAGTAGCTGTAGGGCGAGAAGCACTCACGGCGAGGGCCGTTGTACGGCTGATAGGTGTTGTCCCATTCGCGATAGGAGCGATAGCGGTCATAACACCAGCGCACATGGGCGCTGGCGTCGCCGCGATAGTAGCGGCGGGGCGGTTCATAGTAGCGCGGACCACTCATGGCGGAGCCGATGATCGCGCCGGCGACGAACGCGCCGGCGGGATACCACCAGCCATTGTGGCGGCGATGGCCGTGGCGATAGTGGCGAACACCGCGGTAGCCGCGATAGATCGGCGCGTTGCCATCGTCGAGGTTGCGATAACGCCAACGGTCGCCGCGCGCCGCCAAGGTCGGATTGTCTGTCGTGCCGAGCTGAACGTTGATTACGCCGCGGTCTGCCGCCGTGTTCGGCACGATCGGCGCCGCGCCCGCCGGCGTCAGTGAGCCGAGTGCAAGCGACGTCGCCAAGGTTGCAACGCCAAGGATTGAAGCAAGTTTTCCCATGATTGTCTCCCCTGAGGAGTAAACAGTAGTCCCTGTGGCCATGTAACGACGACAATGCGGCAAGGTTCCGACCGAAAGCCAAATTTTTCGATCGGCCAAAAAGAAAGCCGGTCTGGACGACCGGCTTAGCAGTTTGGTCGGGACGGGCGGAGGGGGACATGCCCGTCCCTCCAGCCAAAACGCGCCTTGGCGCAAAAGGTTGCAGGCGATCTGAAACGAATCGCCTGGCTCGCGTCCGCGTCGCGACAACCTATTTGGCTGCGGCTTTCGGCTTGGCCGGTTTTGCCGCGGCTTTCGGCTTGGCGGCCGGTTTCCTGGCGGCCTTGGCGGTCGATCCAACGGCCCCTGCGACGGCCCCTGCGACGCTGCCGGCCACCGATGCGACGCCGACGACCCCCTTGGCGATCGCCTGTTTGACGTTCTTCGCCGCCTGCCTGGCTGAACTGGCCGCCTTGCCGGTCGTGCTCTTTGCCGAGCTTGCCGCCGCCTTGGGCATGGCTGCCGGCTTTGCCGCCGCGTTCGTGGCGGGCGCCGCCTTCGACTTGGCTGCCGGCTTGGCCGGCGCCTTGGCTGTGGGCTTGGGCGCCGGCTTGGCGCTCGCCGCTGGCTTGGCGGCAGGCTTCTTGGCAGCCGCTGGCTTGGCGGCCGGTTTCGCACTCGATTTACTGGTAGTCGCTTTCGTAGCTTTGGCCATGGCCTCCTCCAAAATTGTCGAAATGGAATCACGCTGCGACGGCCCAGAATTATCACGAAAGCGATGCGCCAAGGATGGCGGCAGAAAAGCTGATTTGGGCGGTTGACCGGCGAAAGCCCGGTCCCTATGTTCCGCCGCACTTTTTGGGGCGTCCGCGCCCTTGGGGCGCGTAGCTCAGCTGGTAGAGCAACGGACTTTTAATCTGTAGGTCATGGGTTCGAGTCCCATCGCGCTCACCACTCAAATCGTTGATTTGAGCGGGTTTTTGGAAACCTTTCGGCCGGCTTGCGACGGCATCCCGCAGCGACCGCGCGTCGGCTGGCATTCTTGCGCGGCAAAATGCACAAAAGTTGTGCGTAATTCTTACGCAATGGTGATTGGCGTCGCGGCCGGGGCCCGGCTATAGCGCGCCGACACGCGGACGGACACAATCTTGGCACTCGACATCGGATTTCTTGCAGCGTTTGGCGGCGGCGCCCTGTCGTTCTTGTCGCCGTGCGTGCTGCCCCTCGTTCCGCCCTATCTGTGCTACATGGCCGGCGTTTCGATCGACGATTTTCGCCAGAGCGGCGCCGTCCAGTCCGCCCCGGCGCGCAGCGCGCTGTTGTTCTCGTCGCTGGCGTTCGTGCTCGGCTTTTCCACGGTGTTCGTCGCGCTTGGCGCCGGCGCGTCGTCGGTGGGTTCGCTGCTACGGGCCTGGCAGCAGCCGCTGGCGATCGCGGCGGGCGTTGCGATCATCGTCATGGGGCTGAATTTTCTCGGCGTCGTCAAAATTCCGTTCCTGTCGCGCGAGGCGCGCTTCAGCGCCGGCGGCAAGCCGGCGAGCCTGCTGGCGGCCTATGCCATGGGGCTGGCCTTCGCATTTGGCTGGACGCCGTGCATCGGCCCGGTGCTCGGACCGATCCTCACCTTGGCGGGCGGCAGTTCGACGGTCGGCGAGGGCGCATTGCTGCTGGCGGTCTATTCGCTCGGCCTCGGAGTTCCGTTCATCGTCGCGGCGCTGTTTTCCGGCGCGTTCATGCGGTTTGCCGCAAAATTCCGGCCGCAGCTTGGCAGGGTCGAGAAGGTGATGGGCGCGCTGCTGGTGATCGCAGGACTGTTGTTCGTCACCGGCGGGCTGCAATGGACCTCCTACTGGCTGCTGGAGACGTTCCCGGGACTTGGAACGCTCGGCTAGCGCGGCATTTGACCAAACGCTGCGCGATGCTACAGAAGCGGCCAAATCAAACCGATTGCCGTCAAAGGCCCCGAACCCATGACCGACCGCACCTGTCTGACCATCGTCTTGGCCGCCGGCGAAGGCACGCGGATGAAAAGCGCGACGCCGAAAGTGCTGCACAAGGTGGCCGGTCTGCCGATGGTCGGCCATGTGGCGAAAGCGGCGCTGGCGGCGGGCGGCGGCGACGTCGCGGTGGTGGTCGGACGCGGCGCCGACGAGGTGCGGAGCGCGATCAAGCCGTTTGCGCCAGGCGTCGAGACCTTTGTGCAGACCGAGCGGCTGGGCACGGGCCATGCCGTGCTGGCGGCCCGGGCGGCGATCGAGCGCGGCTATGATGACATATTGGTGATGTTTGGCGACGCACCGCTGATCGAAGCCGATTCGCTCATACGGGCGCGCCAGCTGATCGCAAACGGCAATGCGGTGGTCGTCGTTGGGTTCCGCACGGCCGAGCCTGCCGGATATGGCCGGCTGATCGAGGCGGGCGGCGCGCTGATGGCGATCCGCGAGGACAAGGACTGCACCTACGAGGAGCGCAAGATCGGCTATTGCAATGGCGGGCTGATGGCGCTCGACGGGCGCAAGGCGCTTAGCTTGCTGGACAGGGTCGGCAACAGCAACGCTAAGGGCGAATACTACCTGACCGACATTGTCGAGATCGCCAACGCCCAGGGTCTCAAGGTCGCGTCGACGCAGGCGTCGTTCGAGGCGCTGCTCGGCGTCAACAACCGCGCCGAACTGGCCGAGGCGGAAGCGATCTGGCAGCGGCGGGCGCGGCGCAAGGCGATGCTGGACGGCGTGACGATGATTGCGCCGGAGACCGTATTCCTGTCGCACGATACGCAGATAGGCGCCGACACGATTGTCGAGCCGCATGTGGTCTTCGGTCCCGGAGCGCGCATCGCCGGCAATGTGACGATCCATTCGTTCTCGCATATCGAGGACGCTGATGTGGCCGAGGCGGCGGAGATCGGCCCATACGCGCGGCTGCGGCCCGGCGCAAAACTCGGCAAGAAGTCGAAGGTCGGCAATTTCGTCGAGATCAAAAAGGCCGACATCGCCGACGGCGCCAAGGTCAATCACCTGACCTATATCGGCGACGCCGAGATCGGCGCCGGCGCCAATATCGGCGCGGGCACGATCACCTGCAATTATGACGGCTACAACAAGCATGTGACGCGGATCGGCGCGGGTGCGTTCATCGGCTCGAATTCCTCGCTGGTGGCGCCGGTGACGATCGGCGTCGACGCCTATGTCGCGTCGGGATCGGTGATCACCGGCGACGTGCCCGACGAGGCGCTGGCATTCGGCCGCGCCCGCCAGGACGTCAAACCGGGCAGGGCGAAGGAACTGCGCGCCAAATACGCCGCCGAAAAGGCCCGCCGTTCCGGTAAGCAAGGCTGAACTTCTTTGCTGTAGGACAAATGCTGGACAGACATTGCTGCGACTGGCGCTGCAATGAAGTGAAACCTTATTTGACTTCCGGGCCGGCGCTGACCTGCCTAGAAGGACCGCAGCGCTCGGCGCAGGCAAATCGCGGGGTTAGATCATGTGTGGCATCGTTGGCGTCGTCGGACACTCCCAGGTCGCTCCACTCATCGTCGAGGCGCTGAAGCGGCTCGAATATCGCGGCTACGATTCCGCCGGGGTGGCGACGATCGAACATGGCCAGCTGGCGCGGCGTCGCGCCGAAGGCAAGCTGGTCAACCTCGAGCGACGGCTGCGCGACGAGCCGCTGGAAGGCACGATCGGCATCGGCCACACGCGCTGGGCGACGCATGGCGTGCCGAATGAGGCGAACGCCCATCCGCATTTCTCCAACGGTGTGGCGATCGTCCACAATGGCATCATCGAGAATTTCGCCGAACTGAAGAAGGAACTGATCGCCGACGGTTTCGAATTTACCTCGCAGACCGACACCGAAGTGGTGGCGCATCTCGTCGCCCGGGAACTGCAAAAGGGAGCCAAGCCGCAGGAGGCCGCGTTTGCGGCGCTCAAGCGCCTGCAGGGCGCGTTTGCGCTGGCGATCATGTTCAGGGGCGACGAAGACCTGATCGTGGGCGCGCGCAACGGTCCGCCGCTGGCGGTCGGCCATGGCGATGGCGAGATGTATCTGGGCTCCGATGCGATCGCGCTGGCGCCGTTCACCAATTCGATCACCTATCTTGAAGACGGCGACTGGACGACGGTACGGCGGTCGGGGATCGAGATCTTCGACATGAACGGCAACCGCGTCGAGCGCAAGAAGCAGCAGTCGATCGGCACCGCGTTCCTGGTCGACAAGGGCAATCACCGCCATTTCATGGAAAAGGAAATCCATGAGCAGCCCGAAGTCATCTCGCATACGCTGGCGCACTATCTCGATTTCACCACCTTGCAGGCCAAGGACATCAAGCTGCCGTTCGATTTTGCCGAGATCGACCGGCTGACAGTCTCGGCCTGCGGCACCGCCTATCTGGCGGGACTGGTGTCGAAATACTGGTTCGAACGGCTGGCGCGGCTGCCGGTCGACATCGACGTGGCGTCGGAGTTCCGCTACCGCGAGGTGCCGCTGTCGCCGAAAAGCGCGGCGATGTTCGTGTCGCAGTCGGGCGAAACCGCCGATACGTTGGCGTCGCTGCGCTATTGCCGGGAGGCCGGTTTGCCGATCGCGTCGATCGTCAATGTGCGCGAATCGACCATGGCGCGTGAGTCCGACGCGATCTTTCCGACGCTCGCTGGGCCTGAAATCGGCGTGGCGTCGACAAAAGCCTTCACCTGCCAGCTCTCTGTTCTGGCGTCGCTGGCGGTGCGCGCGGCCAGGGCGCGGGGAACGATCACGGCCGAGCGCGAGCAGGCGCTGGTGCGCGAACTGTCGGAAACGCCGCGCCTGGCCAGCCAGGTGCTGAAACTGTCCGACCAGATCGAAAAGGTGGCGCGCGAGTTGTCGCACGCCAAGGACGTGCTCTATCTGGGCCGCGATACGAATTTCCCACTGGCGCTAGAAGGAGCGCTTAAACTCAAGGAAATCAGCTACATCCATGCGGAAGGTTATGCGGCAGGCGAACTGAAGCATGGGCCGATCGCGCTGATCGACGAGAACATGCCGGTGATTGTGATCGCGCCGCACGATCGGATTTTCGAGAAGACGGTGTCGAACATGCAGGAAGTGGCGGCGCGCGGCGGCAAGATCATCCTGATCACCGACCAGAAGGGAGCCGCGGCGACCAGCCTGAAGACGCTCGAGACGATCGTGCTGCCCGAAGTGCCGGAGTTCATCGCGCCGATCATCTATGCGCTGCCGATCCAGATGCTGGCCTATTTCACCGCCGTGTTCATGGGAACCGACGTCGATCAACCGCGCAATCTGGCCAAATCCGTCACGGTTGAGTGAGCGGGAACGCATTTCAATTCGGCGGACGGTGGACTACATGATGATTCGACGGGCCGGTTGTGGCCCGCGCCGGAACTCCTATGACCCGTCTCAGGAATTACTTTCTCACCGGTCTGATCGTCTGCGCGCCGCTGGCGATCACCGCCTATCTGGTGTGGTCATTCATCCACTGGGTCGATTCCTGGGTGAAGCCCTATATTCCGTTCGGCTATAATCCGGACAATTACCTGCCGTTTGCGGTGCCGGGGTTCGGCCTGCTGGTGGCGCTGCTCGGCATCACCCTGGTCGGGTTCCTGACGGCGAATTTCGTCGGCCGCGCCATCGTTGGCTACGGCGAAAGGGTGTTGAGTCGCACGCCGCTGGTGCGCGGCATCTACAAGACGCTGAAGCAATTGTTCGAGACTGTTCTGTCGAACAAGAGCGAGACCTTCAACAAGGTGGCGCTGGTGGAATATCCGCGCAAGGACATGTGGTCGCTGGTGTTCATGGGCGGCGCCAAGCAGAGCGAGATCAATCTTGTGCTCGACCGGCCGGGCGACCCGCTGGTGGGCGTGTTCATGCCGTGCACGCCGAACCCGACGACCGGGTTCCTGATGTATGTGCGACGCTCGGAAATCGTCATGCTCGACATGACCATCGAGGACGGCGCCAAGCTGATCGTGTCGGCGGGCTTGGTGGCGCCGGAATACAAGCAGAAGCTGCCGCGGCCTGACGGCGGCGTGGTCGAGGTGGCGCTGGGCAATCCGGCGGTGACAAATCTCAAGAAATCCGGCTAGCCGGCCCTGAGCAGCCGCACCGCCTCGTCGCGTCCGAACAGATAGAGCAGGATGCGAACGGCCTCGCCGCGCGGGGTCGAAAGATCGGGATCGCGGGTGAGCAGCAGGCGGGCGTCGTCGCGCGCGGTCTCCAACATGTCGGCGTGGAACTCGATGCGGGCGACCTGAAAGCCCGGCGTGCCGGATTGGCGCGTGCCCAGCAATTCGCCTTCGCCGCGCAGTTTCAGGTCTTCCTCGGAAATGCGAAACCCGTCCTCGGTCTCGCGCATCACCTGCAGACGGCGCGTCGCGGTTTCGCCGAGCGGCGCCTTGAACAGCAAGACGCAGCTCGACGGCTTGTCGCTGCGGCCGACGCGGCCGCGCAGCTGGTGCAGCTGCGCCAGGCCGAAACGTTCCGCGTGTTCGATGACGATGATGGTGGCGTCGGGCACGTCAACGCCGACTTCGACGACGGTTGTCGCGACCAGCACACGCGTCTCGCCATCCTTGAAGGCGCGCATGGCGGCGTCTTTCTCAGACCCTTTCATGCGGCCGTGGATCAGGCCGACGACGGGGCCGAGCGCCTGGGCCAGCGATTCCGACCGCTGTTCCACCGAGGTCAGCTTGATGTCGTCGGACTCCTCCACCAGCGGGCAGATCCAGTAGGCTTTCTGGCCTTCGTGGAGCGCGTTGCGGATCCGCTCGACCAGATCGTCGAGGCGCTCGAAGGGCAGGGCGACCGTGGCGATCGGGCGACGGCCGGCGGGTTTTTCGATCAGTTTCGACACATCCATGTCGCCGAATGCGGTCAGCACCAGCGTGCGCGGGATCGGCGTCGCCGTCATCACCAGCATGTCGGGCGCGTCGCCCTTGGCGGTGATCGCCAGTCGCTGGTGGACGCCGAAGCGGTGCTGTTCATCAACCACCGCCAGCGCCAGATCGCGGTAGTCGACCGCGTCCTGGAACAGCGCATGGGTGCCGATGACGATCGTCGCCGATCCGTCGGCCAGCGCGGCGAGGATTTCGGCGCGTTCGCGGCCCTTTTCGCGGCCGGTGAGGATGACGGCTTTCAGGCCGGCCTTTTCGGCCAGCGGCCGGATCGTGGCAAAGTGCTGGCGGGCGAGCACTTCGGTCGGGGCCATCAGCGCCGACTGGCCGCCGGCTTCCGCCGCCCGCGCCATCGCCAGCAAGGCGACGACCGTCTTGCCCGACCCGACGTCGCCCTGCAGCAGGCGCAGCATGCGCTCGGGTTTGGCCATGTCTGCGGCGATTTCCGACAAGGCGGTTTCCTGCGATCCGGTCAGCGAATAGGGCAGGGCCTTGCGGATCGCCTGTTCGAGCGCGCCATCGCCGACCAGCGCCCGGCCGACGCCGCGCCGGGTGCGGGCGCGCACCAGCGCCAGCGACACCTGTCCGGCCAGCAGTTCGTCATAGGCGAGCCGTCGCCAGGCCGCGCCTTCGGGCGAGACGTCGAGCGGATCGGCGGGATGGTGCAGGCTTGCCAGCGCGTCGGAAAAGGCCGGAAAGCCGAACCGGGAGATCACCGACGGGTCCTGCCATTCGGGCAGCGGCGGCAGCAGTTCGAGCGCGCGGTCGACGGCGCGGCGGACGAGTTTTGCCGACAGGCCGGCGGTGAGCGGATAGACGGGTTCGACCAGCGGCAAATGGGCGGCGTCGGCCAGCGCCGACATGTGATCGGGGTGGACCATCGACGGACGGCCGTTGAACCAGTCCATCTTGCCCGAGACGATGACCGTCTCGCCGACAGGCAACTGCTTCTCCAGCCATTCGCGATGGCCGCGAAAGAAGGTCAGCGCCACCTCGCCGGTGTTGTCATGGGCAAAGACGCGGTAGGGCACGGAGCGGTTGCCGCGCGGCGGTGGCTGATGGCGGTCGACGCGCAGTTCGAGCGTGACGATCGCGCCCTGGGCCGAGTGGGCGACGCCGGGGCGGTTGCGGCGGTCGACGACGCCGGTGGGCAAGGTGAGCAGCAGGTCACCAATGCGCGCGTCGCGGCCGGTAACGTCGGCGGTGACAATGTTGGCGAACAGTTTCGCGGTGCGGTCGCCGACGCCGTCGATTGTGGTGACCGGCGCGAACAGGGGATCAAGCAAGGACGGGCGCATCGAAGCCAAACTTAGAGACTGCCCGCGGTCGCGCAAGGCTGACAAGGCCGCCGACAATCGCTATATGCGCCTTTCCAAGGATTACTCCCATGACCGGAACAACCAGAACCAGCGCCGATCTCGATCCGCGCCGCCGCAAGGCGCTTTTCCGCGCCTGGCATCGCGGCACTCGCGAGATGGACCTGATTCTCGGCGGCTTCGCCGATCAGCATATTTCGGAACTGAGCGAGGGCGAGATGGACGATTTCGAGCGCCTGCTCGACCAGCTCGACCCGTCGCTGCTGACATGGGTGACAGGCGAACAGCCGACGCCCGGGGAATTTGACACCGCGCTGTTCAGAAGAATCGTCGACCACAAGCGACACATGCAGTTCTGACGCCATGTCCCTGATCGATCCGATTGGTCTCAACCAGTTTGTCGGCAACCGCGCCGTCGTTGACGGCGTGGCGGACGGGTTCGAGCCGTTTGCGATGGCACGCATCGCCGCCGAGATCGCCAAGGACAGGCCGATCGTGCTGGTGGCGCGCGACGGCCAGCGGCTGCCGGGGATCGCCGAGGGGCTGGCGTTCGCCGACCCGTCGCTGCCGGTGCTGGAACTGCCGGCATGGGACTGCCTGCCCTACGACCGGGTGTCGCCGGGCGCCGACACGGCGGCGCGTCGCCTCGACGCGATGGCGCAACTGGCTGTGCTGCGCGACAAGCCGCACCGGGCCGTGATCCTGACCACCGCCAATGCGATGCTGCAGAAGATGCCGCCGCCCGAGATAATCGCCGGGCAGGGACTGGCGGCAAGGCCCGGCAACCAGATCAACATGAACACGCTGGCGGCGCGGCTCGAGACCAGCGGCTTCGACCGGGTCGGCACAGTGCGCGAAGTTGGCGAATATGCGGTGCGCGGCGGCATTCTCGACGTGTTCGCGCCAGGCGCAAGCGAACCGCTGAGGCTCGATTTCTTCGGCGATACGCTGGAATCGATCCGGGCGTTCGATCCCGCGACCCAGATGACGTCTGGGTCGCGCAAGCAGTTCAGCCTGCAGGCGATGAGCGAAGTGGCGCTGAACCCCGACACGATCAGCCGCTTCCGCCGCGCCTATATCGAGGCGTTCGGCGCGCCGTCGCGCGATGACGGGCTTTACGCGGCGGTGACGGAAGGCCGGCGTTTCGCCGGCATGGAGCACTGGCTGCCGTTCTTCTACGATCGTCTTGACACGCTGTTCGAATATCTGCCGGGCGCGCCGGTGATCTTCGAGCCGCTGGCGCATGAGGCGATGGCCGAGCGATGGACGCAGATCGAGGACCATTACGAGGCGCGCAAACGCGCGCTCGACGAACGCGGGCCAGGCGATTCCGTACCCTACAAGCCGACGCCGCCGGACGCGCTGTACCTGTCGCCGAAGAGGCTGGACGCGGCCGCCGGCGAGCGGCTGAGCGTCGACCTGTCGCCGTTCGACCAGCCCGACGCGTCGGGACGAAAAGTCTATCACGCGAAAAGCCGGGCGGGACGCAGCTTTGCGCAAGAGCGGGCGGACCCGTCGCAAAATGTGTTCGACCATGCGGTGAAGCACATCGCGGCGATCAGGGCGGCTGGCCGGCGGGCGATTGTCGCCGGCTGGACCGAAGGCTCGCTCGACCGGCTGGCGCAGATCCTGACCGATCACGGGCTGGACGGCATGGAGCGCGCCGCGACGCTGGCGCAGGCGCAGAACCTGCCGGCGGGCAAGGCGGCGCTCGCGGTGCTGCCGCTGGAACACGGTTTTGAGACCGACCGGTTTGCGGTGATCGCCGAACAGGACCTTCTCGGCGACCGGCTGGTCAGGCGAACAAAACGCCGGAAAAATTCCGATTTCATCTCCGAAGCGTCGTCGCTGGCGACCGGCGACGTGGTGGTGCACCAGGAGCACGGCATCGGCCGGTTCATCGGGCTGCGCACCATCGACGCCGCGGGCGCGCCGCACGATTGCCTGGAGATCCACTATGCCGGCGACGGGCGCCTGTTCCTGCCGGTGGAAAATATCGAGCTGTTGTCGCGTTTCGGATCGGACGCCGCCGAAGTTCCGCTCGACCGGCTGGGCGGGGTGGCGTGGCAGTCGCGCAAGGCAAAGCTGAAGAAGAAGCTGCTCGAAATGGCGGGCCAGCTGATCCGGGTCGCGGCCGAACGAAAAATGCGCGGGGCTCCCGCGATGACGCCGCCGGAAGGGGTTTATGGCGAGTTCGCGGCGCGCTTCCCTTATGACGAGACCGACGACCAGCTGACCGCGATCGAGGCGGTGCTGGGCGATCTGTCGGCGGGCCAGCCGATGGACCGTCTGGTGTGCGGCGACGTCGGGTTCGGCAAGACGGAAGTGGCGCTACGCGCCGCCTTCGTCGCGGCGCTGGAAGGGTTCCAGGTCGCGGTGGTTGTGCCGACGACGCTGTTGTCGCGCCAGCATTTCAAGACGTTCTCGCAACGGTTCGCCGGGCTGCCGGTGCGGGTGCGGCAAGCCTCGCGGATGGTTCCGGCCAAGGAACTGGCCGAGACCAAGGCAGGCCTGGCCGACGGGTCGGTGGACATCGTGGTGGGCACGCACGCATTGCTCGGGGCCGGGATCAGGTTCCGCAATCTCGGCCTGCTGATCATCGACGAGGAGCAGCATTTCGGCGTCAAGCACAAGGAGCGGCTGAAGGAGCTGAAGTCGGACGTGCATGTGCTGACGCTGTCGGCGACGCCGATCCCGCGCACCTTGCAACTGGCGCTGACGGGCGTGCGCGAACTGTCGCTGATCACCACGCCGCCGGTCGACCGGCTCGCGGTGCGCACCTTCATCTCGCCGTTCGATCCGCTGGTGATCCGTGAGACGTTGCTGCGCGAACGTTATCGCGGCGGGCAGAGTTTTTATGTCGTGCCGCGCATTTCGGATCTTTCCGAGATCGAGGAGTTCTTGCGCGCCTCGACGCCGGAGCTGAAAGTCGGGATTGCGCACGGGCAGATGCCGCCCGGCGAACTCGACGATGTGATGAACGCGTTCTACGACGGCAAATACGACGTGCTGCTGTCGACGACGATCGTCGAATCGGGCCTCGACATCCCATCCGCCAATACGCTGATCGTGCACCGCGCCGACATGTTCGGACTGGCGCAGCTCTACCAGTTGCGGGGACGGGTGGGGCGCTCGAAGCAGCGCGCCTATGCGCTGTTCACGCTGCCGGCCAACCGAAAACCGACCGACACCGCCGACCGGCGGCTGAAGGTGCTGCAATCACTCGATACGCTGGGGGCGGGGTTCCAACTCGCCAGCCACGATCTCGACCTGCGTGGCGGCGGCAACCTGCTCGGCGAAGAGCAGTCGGGCCATATCAAGGAAGTCGGCTACGAGTTGTACCAGCAGATGCTGGAGGAGGCGGTGGCCGAGGTGAAGGGCGACGCCGACGCTGGCGACGCCAACTGGTCGCCGCAGATCACGATCGGCACTGCGGTGATGATCCCTGAAACCTATGTGCCGGACCTGCAATTGCGGCTGGCGCTCTACCGCCGCCTGGCCGACCTCGAATCGCCGGAACAGATCGACGCCTTCGGTGCGGAGTTGATCGACCGCTTCGGGCCGCTGCCTGACGAGGTGCAGCATCTGCTGAAAATCGTCTTCATCAAGGTTCTGTGCCGCCGCGCCAATATTGAAAAACTCGACGCCGGGCCGAAGGGCGTGGTGATCCAGTTCCGCGACAAGACGTTCGCCGACCCGGTCGGCCTGGTGCGGATGATCGGCGAGCAGGGCATTTTGGCTAAGATCAGGCCGGACCAGAGCGTGGTGTTCATCCGCGACTGGGCGACGCCGGAAAAGCGCCTGCAGGGTTCTGCGGTGATCGTCACGCAGCTGGCGCGGCTGGCCGGGCAGGTCAAATAGCGGTCAGGCGGGTGCGTCGAGCTTGCCGGCGCGCTTGGCCTCTGCGACCTGTCTGATCGCGTCGGCCAGCACCTCGGCGTCTTGCGCGCCGACGACCGCGTAACGGCCCTCGAGCAGGAAGCACGGCACGCCGGTGACGCCCATCCGCCGCGCCTGGTCGATCTCGGCCGAAACCTCGGCGGCGTCGGCGTCGGTTGCGAGCAGCGAAGCCACGACCGCCTCGTCCATGCCGTTCTCGCCGGCAATGCGGGTGAGGACGGCGTGATCGGAAATGTCCTGGCCATGTTCGAAGAACGCCGAAAACAGCGCCCTGACGACGGAATGCTGGACGACCTCGCCATTGGCGGCGGCCCAGCGGATGACGCGGTGCGCATCGAGCGTGTTGGGCGACCGTTCAATGTCGCCAAAATGGAAATCGATGCCCTCGGCGGCGCCGAGCGGTGCGATGCGGTCGTGTATTTCGCGCAGCTTCTGCTCCGAACCGAACTTGGCCAGCATGTATTGTCTGCGGTCGACGCCTTCCGGCGGAATCGTCGGGTCCAACTGGTAGGGACGCCAGCGCAGATCGACCTCCAGTCCCGTCTGCCAGGCTATCCCCTTCTCGAGCCGTTTCTGGCCGATGTAGCACCATGGACAGACCACGTCCGAGACGACATCGACGGTGATCCTGGTCGGGTTGACGGCGTCGCTCATCGGCGTCTCCTATTTCGCGGGTTCGCGCCACCATGTGGTCATCTGGTAACCGCCGATCGGGGTGACGTCCGGCCGCCCGATATGGCTCCACCGGGCGACCCATTGTTGCGGCTGATGGTAGAGCGGGACAACCCAGGCGCCGCTCAACAAAATGCGATCATAGGCGCGCACCGCGTCGATGAAGGCGTTCTGGGTGCGCGCGTTCAGCAATGCATCGATGGCGGCGTCGACGGCCGGGTCGGCGACGCCGGCGTAGTTCATCGAGCCCGGCGCGTCGCGCGAGACGCTGCCCCAGCGCCCGACCTGCTCGACGCCGGGCGACAGCGATGACGGGTAGAAGAACATGATCGTCTCGAATTCATGCGAATTGAGCCGCTGCTGATATTGCGCCGCGTCGACGGAACGGATGTCGAGCCGGATGCCGAGCAGGCCAAGCGTGCGCTGCCACCACAGCGCCAGCGATTCGCCGGCCTTGTCGCGCAGCATGATCTCGAAGGCGACCGGTCGGCCTTTCGGCGTCATCAGCTGATTGCCGTCGCGCACGTAACCGGC
This sequence comes from Phyllobacteriaceae bacterium UBA1940, assembly GCA_002336975.1. Classification (GTDB taxonomy): domain Bacteria; phylum Pseudomonadota; class Alphaproteobacteria; order Rhizobiales; family Rhizobiaceae; genus Mesorhizobium_A. The sequence goes on along the minus strand of DDFA01000045.1, from coordinate 12,371 downwards.
GGCCTTGAGGATATCGAAGGACTGTTTCAGGAACGCGCGGTCGCGCCCCGAACCGTCGGACACCGGCGGCCGCCAGGTTCCGGCCATGATGTCGGGGTCGACCGCGCCAGGGAAGGGCGCAAGCAGCGCCTTTTCGCCGTCGCTGGCCGGATGGCCGAACGAGGACAATTCGGAATTGTCGTAAAAACTCCTGGTGCGGGCGTAGGCGTTGTTGAACAGATTGGCGTTGGCCCATTCGAAATCGAAGATGCCGGCGATCGCCTTGCGCAGCGACTTGTCCTGGAACAGATCGTTGCGGGTGTTGAAGACAAAGCCGAGCATGCCGGACGGGAGGCCGGCCTGGAACGTGTCCTTGACGACCTTGCCCTCGGCGACGGCGGGAAAGCCGTAGTCCTTGGCCCAGCGGTTGGAATCGCCTTCGATGTGGACGTCGACCAGCCCCTTCTTGAAGGCCTCGAACATGGCGTTGTCGTCGCGGTAATAGGTCAGCCGGATCTCGTCGAAATTGTTGAAGCCGCGGCGGGACGGAAGGTCGGCCGCCCAGTAATTCGGATCGCGGCGCAAGACGATCATTTCGCCGGGACGCACGCTTTCGACCTTGTAGGGACCGGAGCCGACCAGCGGCTTGAGCGATGATTTGGCGAAGTTTTCGGCGTCTGTGGCGTGTTTCGGCAGGATCGGCATCAGTCCCAGGATCAGCGGCAATTCGCGGTCCGGCTGCTTGAAGACCAGGCGCACGCCATCGTCGCCGACCTTTTCCATGCGTTCGATCTTGTTGACCGTGGTGCGGTAGCGCGGCCAGCCCTTGTCGCGCAGAAGCTCCAGCGTGAAGATGACATCGTCGGGCGTCACCGGCTGGCCGTCGGAAAAGCGGGCGCGCCGGTCGAGGCGGAACTCGACGAAGGAGCGCTCGTCATCGGTCTCGACCGATCTTGCGAGCAGCGGATACAGCGTGAACGGTTCGTCCTGGGACCGCTGCATCAGCGGGTCGAAAAGATTGTAGCCGCGCACCAGATCGACAAGGCCGCTGACGCCCTGACCCTGGACGATGAAGGGATTGAGGCTGTCGAACGTGCCCTGCAGGGCATAGTTGATCGTGCCGCCTTTGGGCGCATTCGGATCGGCATAGGGAAAATGGCTGAAATCCGCCGGAAGCTGCGGCTCTCCGCGCATGGCGATGCCGTGCCTGGCCTGGGCCAGCGCCGGCGTCGCCCCTAAACCGCCGGCGAGGTAGGCGGCCAGGCAGGCGGTCAGGATGAACTGGATGGCGGCGCGCCGCATTTGGGTAAGCGTCATGGTCGAGCAATCTTGACTGGTCGAATCGGCGTGTCAGGTTTACCACGCCCGACCGCAATGCGGCACAACGCCGGAGCGCGCGGCATTTGCACTGGATTCGCCGCCGCCGTCAGTGTAACAGGCGCGGCCAAGACATGCTGTTGCCTCAATTGAGCAACAAGAGCTTCACGACGCGCCAATGCGCGCCTGGTCATTGCGAAGAGGATTTTTTCACATGCCGAGCCTGACAAGCAAAGCCCCTCGTAGTCTTGCGCTGGTCGCGGGCTCCGCCGCCGCCATCGCCGCCTTTGCAGCGCCGTCCTTCGCCCAGCAGGCCGAAGCGCCGCAGATGCCGCAGGGCTGGTTCAAGGAATGCGGCAAGATGCAGGACTTTGACGTCTGCAATGTCCAGAATCAGGTAATCGCCCAGACCGGGCAGATGCTCACCGCGGTGCAGCTGGCCGAATTCAAGGGCAAGGTGAACCGTCGCGCCCTGCAGATCAGCGTTCCTGTCGGCCGCCTGCTGCCGGCCGGCGTGACGATGCAGATCGACGGCAACAAACCGTCGAAGATTGAATACACCACGTGTTTCCAGGATCGCTGCGTCGCCGATGCGCCGCTGACGGATGCGATCGTCGGATCGCTGAAGAAGGGCACCTCGATCACGCTGACGAGCTACAACTTCCAGAACCAACCCAATCCGATCAAGATTTCGCTGGACGGCTTTACCGGCGTCTATGACGGTCCGCCGCTCAACCAGGACCAGTCGACCGAACGCAAGAAGGCGGCGGAAGACTATGTGTTGCGCAATCGCCAGCCGCTGCTCGACAAGCTGAAGGCCGAGCAGGAAAAGGCGAAAGCGGCAGGTAACTGACCGTCCTTTCAGATCATGACGACGAACGGGGCCCTGGGCCCCGTTTTTCGTTTGATTGCCTGATTGTCGATGGCGTCGGCCGGGTTGGTTCGTTTTGGTAACGGTTAGTGCCTGACGCCGGACTTGCGGGTGTAGGTGCCGTCGGAGTGCGAGACGAACATGTCCTTGACCTGCGCGTGGCGCACCGGCGCGCCGCTGTCGTCGGGCAACAGGTTCTGTTCCGAGACATAGGCGACATATTCGGTCTCCGCGTTCTCGGCGAGCAGATGGTAGAACGGCTGATCCTTGCGCGGACGGACCTGTTCGGGGATCGCCTGATACCATTCCTCGGTGTTGGCGAACTGGGGATCGACGTCAAAAATCACGCCCCGGAGTGGAAATATTCGGTGCCTGACCACCTGGCCGATCTGGAATTTTGCGGTTTTGTACTCGGTCATGGTCCTTGATCCCTGCCGTCTCATAGACGCCGAAGGCAAGGCAATTCAATGGCAATGACTTGACGGGCGTGCATCCACGGCATTAGCCCGGCTTTCGACAAGCAGGTTATGATCCGCCCAGATGTATGACGTTTTCGGCCTCGTCCTGCCGTTCTTCGGACTGATCTTCCTCGGCTTCGTGGTGGCGCGGATCACTCGGCAGCCGCTTGAGGCGCTCGGCTGGATGAACACTTTCATCATCTATGTCGCGCTGCCGGCGCTGTTCTTTCAGCTTCTGTCGAAGACCCCGATCGAGCAGCTGACCGAGTGGGGCTATATCCTCGGGGCCGTGGCGGCGACCTATATCGTCTTCACCGTGATGTTCGTCGCCTCCGTGCTGACCGATCGCGACATCGCCTCGGCGACGATCAAGGGTCTGGCCTCGGCCTATGGCAATATCGGCTATATGGGCCCCGGCCTTGCGCTGTTGTCGTTCGGCGAGGCGGCGGCGGTGCCGGTCGCGCTGATCTTCTGCTTCGAAAACATCATCCACTTTGCCGTGGCGCCGATGATGATGGCGCTGGCGGGCGGCGACAAGACGCCGCCGCTGACGCTGGCGCTGGATGTCATCAAGAAGATCGTGCTGCACCCGTTCATCATCGCCACCGCTGTCGGCGTGGCGGCCGCGGCGATGCATTTCAGCGCGCCGGTTCCGCTGGAGCGGCTGCTCGACACGCTGGCGCGCGCCGCCGCGCCCTGCGCCTTGTTCGCGATGGGAGTGACGCTGGCGCTGCGGCCGTTGCGGCGCGTTCCCACCGAACTCGGCTACATCGCCGCTCTCAAGCTGATCGTGCATCCGATCATCTGCTACCTGATGCTGAGCGCCGTCGGCGATTTCGATCCGGTGTGGGTCTATGCGGCGGTGCTGCTCGCCGCTCTGCCGACGGCGACGAACGTGTTCGTCATCGCTCAGCAGTATGGCGTGTGGGTTGAACGCGCCTCGGCGAGCATCCTGATCACGACAGTGCTGTCGGTGGCGACCGTGACGGGGCTGCTCTACCTGATCAAATCAGGGCTTTTGCCGCCGGACCTTTTCCCGGGCGGTTGAACCGAGGCTGGCCCAGCCGCTGCCCGGCAACAGGCCTTCGCGCATGACGAAGGCGCGCAGCGGCGCGGCGGCCGACAGGACGGCGAGCCCGGCGCTGCGGGCGAACTGGGCCGGCAACAGATCTGACAGCAGCGACCGGTTGAGCAGGTCGATGGCGCTCGATCGCGCCAAGACGTCGGCGCGGCGCGCGGCGCGGTAGTCCGCCAGCACGGGTTCGACGCCGGGATCGCCGTCATACGAATCGATCACCCGGGTCAGTTCGGAAACGTCGCGGATGCCGAGGTTCATGCCCTGCGCGCCGATCGGCGGCACCACATGCGCCGCTTCGCCGATCAACGCGGTGCGGTTTGTCGCCAGGGTCGAGGTCGACATCGCGCTGAGCGGAAAGATCTGCCGGCCGGGCTCGATCTCCACCGAGCCGAGGATCGACTGCATCCGGTCCTCGATGCGCGCCGACAGGGCGGCATCGTCCAGTCCGGCCAGTTGCCCGGCCTGATCGGGGCGCACCACCCAGACAAGGCTCGACCGGCGTCCGGGCAAGGGAACGACGGTGAACGGGCCTGTTTCGGTGTGAAACTCGGTCGACACGAAACCATGCGGCCGGGAATGGCGGAAATTCAGCACCAGCGCCGATTGCGGATAGGCGTGGAACGAGGCGGCGATGCCGGCGGCGGCGCGCGCCAGCGAGTTGCGGCCGTCGGCGGCGACCACGAGGCAGGCAGACAGGGTCTCGCCATTGTCGAGCCGCGCCAGCCGCGCCAGGTCGCCGGCCTGCCATTCGCTGACCAATTGTTCGAACCGGGCGATCGCCGGCGTCGCCGCAACGGCGTTGGCCAGCAGCCCGGCGAGGGCGGCATTGGTGATGTTGAGACCAAATTCCTGTTCGCCGATTTCGCTGGCGTAAAAGGTCACCGGCGCTGAGCGAAGCAGCCTGCGCGTGCCGTCGATGATCCGCATCGAATTGAGCGGCGCGGCGATGTCGTCGGAAAACCTGCCGATGCCGAGCGTTTCGAGAACCTCGAGGGACGGCCGCATCAGCGCCGTGGTGCGGCGGTCGGCCGGCGTCGCTGGCCCGGCAAGCGCGACCGACTTGCCGGTGCGCGCGAGCGACAGCGCCGCGATCTGGCCGACCGGGCCCGCGCCTGCAACGATGATGTCAAAGGATCGAGCCACGCCGTTCCATCCGTCATTCCGATTGCCATGGTCATAGCAGCGCCCGCGGCGGTTCTTCAACGCGGCAAAACGCAGCCGACCAGCTTGTTCGCGGTCGCTGCATCGGCATAATAGCCGCCATGCTCGACGGCGAGACCCCACAGGAGACGAAGGCCATGCCGTCGCGGCACAAGGGCGGTCATCACAAGCCAAAGCAACCGCGCGAGACGTTGCGCAAGATCGCCGAACGGATGGACGTGAAGCCACCGGTGAAGCCGACCTGGCCGCAGACGCGCGCCTTTTTCGTCCACATCCTGACGGCGTCGGGGTCTTTCCTGGCGTTCCTGTCGATCGTGGCGGCGAGCGAGCAGCGGTGGACGGCGATGTTCTGGTGGCTGGGGCTGGCGCTGCTGGTCGACGGCATCGACGGGCCGATCGCGCGCAAGCTCAAGGTCAAGGAAGTGCTGCCGACCTGGTCGGGCGAGACGCTCGACAACATCATCGACTATGTCACCTACGTGATTATTCCGGCGTTTGCGCTCTACCAGCGCGGTCTTATGGGCGAGGGGCTTTCGTTTCTGTCGGCGGCGATCATCGTCGTCACCTCGGCGATCTATTACGCCGATACCGGTATGAAGACAAAAGAGAATTTTTTCAAAGGCTTCCCGGTCGTCTGGAACATGGTTGTGTTCGTCCTGTTCGTCATCGAACCGGGCGAATGGGTGGCGTTCGCGATCGTGTTGATCTGCGGCATTCTGACGTTTGTGCCGGTCAATTTCCTGCATCCGGTCAGGGTCGTCAGGCTGCGTCCGCTCAATCTGGCGGTGACCTTGGCATGGTGCGCCTTTGGCATCCTGGCGCTGGCTCAGGCGGCGCTCGCCGCGTTCTATCAGGAAATCGGCGTGCTGGGCGAACATGTCGACATGTTCACCAAGATCGGCATCGCTGCGAGCAGCATCTATCTGTTCTGCATCGGCGCGGTGATGCAGTTTTTCCCGAACCTCGGGGCGGCGAAGAAAGCCGACCCGACGACATCCGACTGACGAGGAATGCTCATGCCCAGATCAATCCGTATCCACCGCACCGGCGGTCCCGACGTCATGGTGTTCGAGGACGTGCCCGAACCGAAGGCCGGCGCCGGCGAAGTGGTGATCCGCCAGACTGCGATCGGGTTGAATTTCATCGATGTCTATTTTCGCAGCGGGCTATATCCGGCGCCGAACGGCCTGCCGATGACGCCGGGCGGCGAGGGTGCGGGCGTGGTGGTCGAGGTCGGCGCTGGCGTCACCATCCTCAAGTTGGGCGATCGCGTCGCCTATTGCACGCCGGTCGGGGCCTATGCCGAAATGCGCGCGCTGCCGGCCGACCGGCTTCTGAAGATTCCTGACGGGATGTCAGACCAGCAGGCGGCGGCGATGATGCTGAAGGGGATGACGGCGTCCTACCTGCTGCGCCGGACGTTTGCGGTGAAGCCGGGCGACACCGTGCTCTACCATGCGGCCGCCGGCGGCGTCGGGCTGATCTTCGGCCAGTGGGCGAAACATCTCGGCGCGACCGTCATCGGCACCGCCGGATCGGCGGACAAGGTGGCGCTCGCCAGGGCGCATGGCTACGACCATGTGATCAACTACCGTGAGCAGAATTTCGTCGAGGAGGTGGCGCGCATCACCGGCGGCCGCAAATGCGACGTGGTCTACGATTCGGTCGGCGCGGACACCTATATGGGCTCGCTCGACTGCCTGCGGCCGCTCGGCATGTTCGTCACCTTCGGCCAGTCGTCCGGTCCGATACCGCCGTTCAACCTGGGGCTGCTGTCGCAAAAGGGGTCGCTGTATGCGACCCGGCCGACGCTGTTCAACTACATCGCCAAACGCGAGGACCTTGAGCGGACAGCCGGCGCGCTGTTCGAGGTGGTCGAAAGCGGCGCGGTCAAGATCGAGATCAACCAGACCTATCCGCTGGCCGACGTGGCGCGGGCGCATGCCGATCTCGAAGGGCGCAGGACCACCGGAACGACGGTGCTGATTCCCTGACCGGCGGCAAGATGCGGCGGCGGGAGTTCGCCTGACGCCGCCCGCCGCATAGTCCGGGCCAGCGCGGCGCAAATCTGCGCTTAACATATTGAATGACTTTCAATGCGCAAAACGCTTTGCGCCCGGCGCATCGCGCGCCTAATCTGCCCACGGGAACATGTAACGAGCTGGAAAACAGCCTATGGGGAACACACCGCCGGGCGCCACGTCCGACGAAACCGACCTCCTTCTCGACGTAAGGGGGCTGACCAAGACGTTTGGGACGCTGACGGCGTGCGATCGTGTTGATCTGGATATCGCCAAGGGCGAGATCCATGCGCTGCTGGGCGAGAACGGCGCCGGCAAGTCGACGCTGGTCAAGATGCTGTTCGGCACGCTGACGCCGAATTCCGGCGAAATCCGCTGGAATGGAAGGCCGGTCGCCATCCGCTCGCCCGGCGAGGCGCGGCGGCTCGGCATCGGCATGGTGTTCCAGCATTTTTCGCTGTTCGAGGCGCTGACGGCGGCCGAGAACATCGCGCTGTCGCTCGACGCCAGGACGCCGATCAGCCAGATCGCGGAACGGGCGCGGACGCTGTCGGTCAATTATGGTCTGCCGCTCGACCCGGACGCCCATGTCGGCGACCTGTCAGTGGGCGAGCGGCAAAGGATCGAGATCATCCGCTGCCTGCTGCAGGAACCGCAGTTGATCATCCTCGACGAGCCGACCTCGGTTCTGACGCCGCAGGAGGCCGACAAACTGTTCGAGACGCTGGAACGGCTTCGCGGCGAGGGCAAGTCGATCCTCTACATCAGCCACCGGCTGGAAGAGGTGCAGCGCATCTGCGACCGCGCCACAGTGCTGCGCCACGGCAAGGTGGTGGCGCATTGCAATCCCCGGGAACAGACGCCGGCGTCGCTGGCGACGATGATGGTCGGCTCCAGCGTGCATGAGGTCAAGCGGGAAGCGGCGCAAGCTGCGACCGGCGCTGTGCTGATCGAGATCGCCAACCTGTCGCAGCCGGCCAAGACGCCGTTCGCCATGCCGTTGAAGAACATTTCGCTGTCGGTGCGCGCCAGCGAGGTCGTCGGCATCGCAGGCGTCGCGGGCAACGGCCAGGGCGAATTTTTCGAGGCGGTCAGCGGCGAGGTGCGACAGGCGGCAGGCACGATCCGCATCCGCGGCGTCGACGCGGGACTTTTGGGCATCAGCGGGCGGCGGCTGCTGGGCGCGGGCTTCGTGCCGGAGGAACGGCTCGGCCACGGCGCGGTTCCGGGGATGAAACTGTCGGAGAACATGCTGCTGGCGCGACACAAATCGGACGCGCGGGCGTTTTTGCGCGGCGGCGCGCTCGGCGTCATCGACCGCAGCGCCGTGGAAGCCACGACGCAGCGCGTCATCAAGGAGATGGACGTCAGGAAAAGCGCGGAAGACCCTGAAGCGTCAGCGCTTTCCGGCGGCAATCTGCAAAAGTTCATCATCGGCCGTGAACTGGACCGCACGCCGTCGGTGCTGGTCGTCAACCAGCCGACCTGGGGCGTCGACGCGGGCGCGGCGGCGCGTATCCGGCAGGCGCTGATCGACCTGACCCGCAACGGCTCGGCGGTGATCGTGATCAGCCAGGACCTCGACGAACTGTTCGAGATTTCCGACCGGATCGCGGTGATGTCGCATGGGGAAATGTCGGCGACCATTCCGATCGCCGAAGCGACGCGCGAAAAAATCGGCCTGCTGATGGGCGGGGCAGACGAAGCGGCGAGGGCGCATTGATGCGATTGGAACTGGTCAAGCGTCCGCAGCATTCGAAACTGTTCAGCGCCCTGTCGCCGTTCATAGCTTTTGCCCTGACGGTGATCGCCGGCGCCATCCTGTTCGCTCTGCTCGGCAAGAGCCCGACGGCGGCGCTCTACGCCTATTTCATCGCGCCGCTGACCGAGGTGTGGTCGCTGCACGAACTGGCGATCAAGGCGGCGCCGCTGATCCTGATCGCAGTGGGGCTGTCGGTGTGTTTTCTGTCGAACAACTGGAACATCGGCGCGGAGGGGCAGTTCGTCATCGGCGCGGTGACCGGCGCGATGCTGCCGATCCTATATCCGGCGCTGCAGCAATCGATGGCGGCCATGCCGCTGATGCTGGTCATGGGCGCGCTGGGCGGCGCGGCCTATGCCGCGATACCGGCGTTTTTGAAGGCGCGGTTCAACACCAACGAGATCCTGACCAGCCTGATGCTGGTCTATGTGGCGCAGTTGTTTCTCGACTATCTGGTGCGCGGCCCCTGGCGAGACCCTGCGGCGATGAACTTTCCGCAGGCGCCGCGCTTCACCGGTTATGCGGTGCTGCCGGAAATGATGCCGATGGACGGACGCGCCAATGCCGGCATCATCTTCGCCGTGGTCGCGGCAGTGCTGGTGTGGTTGCTGCTCAACCGCATGCTCAAGGGTTTTGAGGTCAAGGTGATCGGCATGAGCCCGCGCGCCGGGCGGTTCGCCGGCTTCAGCACGACCAGGATGATCTTCTTCTCGTTCCTGCTGTCGGGAGCGCTCGCCGGACTTGCCGGGATTTCTGAAGTCGCCGGCGCCATCGGTCGGCTGCAGCCGTCGATCTCGCCCGGTTACGGTTTCGCCGCCATAATCGTCGCGTTTCTGGGGCGGCTGAACCCGCTCGGCATCATCGCCGCCGGCCTGCTGCTGGCGCTGACCTATCTGGGCGGCGAAGCGGCGCAGATTTCCGTCGGCGTGTCGGACAAGGTGGTGCGGGCGCTGCAGGGACTGCTGCTGTTCTTCGTGCTCGCCTGCGACACGCTGATTCACTATCGCATCCGTTTTGTCAGTGCGGTCCGGGACGCGACGGAGGCCAAGGGCAATGTTTGAATCGATCCTGCTGACCATCGCCACCGCCGCGACGCCGCTGCTGATCGCGGCGATCGGCGAACTGGTGGTCGAACGTTCGGGCGTGCTGAACCTTGGCGTCGAGGGGATGATGCTGATGGGCGCGGTGACCGGTTTCGGCGCGGCGCTGGCGACCGGTAATCCATGGCTCGGGGTGCTGGCCGCGGTGATCGTCGGGGCGCTGTTTTCGCTTCTGTTCGGGTTCCTGGCGCTGACGCTGGCGACCAACCAGGTGGCGACCGGTCTGGCGCTGACGCTGCTCGGCATCGGCCTGTCGGGCATGATCGGCACCGCCTTTGTCGGGCAACCGGGCGTCAAGCTGACGGCGATCCACATTCCGGGCCTGACCGACCTGCCGATGGGACGTTTCCTGTTCGGACAGGATCCGCTGTTCTACATTTCGATCGTGCTGGTCGCCGTGGTCAGCTGGTTCCTGTTTCGCACTCGCGCCGGCCTGACGCTGCGCTCGATCGGCGACAGCCACACCGCGGCGCATGCGCTCGGCATCAAGGTGATCCCGATCCGCTACGCGGCGGTGGCGTTCGGCGGCGCCTGCGCCGGACTGGCGGGAGCGCAGATGAGCCTCGTCTACACCTCACAGTGGATCGAGAACATGACGGCGGGGCGCGGCTGGATCGCGCTGGCCCTTGTGGTGTTTGCGTCCTGGCGGCCGTGGCGAGTGCTCTTGGGCGCCTATCTGTTCGGCGCGATCACCATCGCGCAACTGCATGTGCAGGCGCTGGCGGTCAGCGACATTCCGGTCGGGTCGGGCCCGATGTGGCTGGTTTCGGAATCCGGCCGCTGGCTGCTCGAACTGTTGAAATCGGTGCCGGCGCAGTTTCTTTCTTCGCTGCCCTATCTGGCGACAGTGGTCGTGCTTGTGCTTATCTCGCGCAATCGTCGCATGACGTTGATCAATACGCCCGCAAGTTTGGGCAAACCATTCGTGCCGGATCGGTAAGAGACGGCCAGACCGGGAGCCCGGAAGGCTTGAACCACAGAGGACGAACACATGAGAAAACTGCTAATTGCACTGGCCGCCAGCGCAGCGGCAATCGTCGCGTCGAGCGGCGCGATGGCTCAGGACAAGATGAAGGCCTGCTTCATCTATGTCGGCCCGATCGGCGACTTTGGCTGGTCCTATCAGCACCACCAGGGCGCGCTCGAGATGCAGAAGAATCTCGGCGGTGCGGACAAGGTCGAGATCGCCTATCTGGAAAGCGTGCCGGAAGGCGCGGACGCCGAACGCGCGATCACCAATTTCGCCCGCTCCGGCTGCAAGATCATCTTCACCACCTCGTTCGGCTATATGGACGCCACCAATGCGGTTGCGGCAAAATTTCCGGACGTGAAGTTCGAGCACGCAACCGGCTTCAAGCGCGACACGGAGAACGTCTCGACCTACAATTCGCGGTTCTATGAGGGCCGCTACGTGCAGGGCGTCATCGCCGCCAAGATGTCGAAGAAGGGCGTCGCCGGCTACATTGCCTCGTTCCCGATCCCCGAAGTGGTGATGGGCATCGACGCATTCGTGCTCGGCGCGCAGTCGATCAACCCCGACTTCAAGGTCAAGGTCGTGTGGGCCAATACCTGGTTCGACCCGGGCAAGGAAGCCGACGCCGCCAAGGCGCTGCTCGACCAGGGCGTCGACATCATCACCCAGCACACCGACTCGACCGCAGCGATGCAGGTTGCCGCCGAGCGCAAGGTGAAGGCGTTCGGGCAGGCGTCTGACATGATCAAGTTCGGCCCCGAGACACAGCTCACCGCGATCGTAGACAATTGGGGTCCCTACTATACCGAGCGCGTCAAGGCGCTGATGGACGGCACCTACAAGCAGATCGACATCTGGGGCGGCATGAAGGAAGGCCATGTCGTAATGGCGCCTTACCTGAACATGCCCGACGACGTGAAGAAGGTGGCGGAAGAGACCGAAGCCAAGATCAAGAGCGGCTCGTTCAACCCGTTCACCGGCCCGATCAAGAAGCAGGACGGCTCGGAATGGCTGGCCGCCGGCGCGGTCGCGCCCGACGGCGAATTGCTTGGCCTCAACTTCTACGTCGCCGGCGTCGACGACCAGCTGCCGAAGAACTGACCGCACAAGGTCGCCGGCCGCATAGCGCCCGGCATGATGACGAGAAAAGCCCCGCCGGTCTCCGGCGGGGCTTTTTTGCTGAGCTGCGGTCGGGCTTAGCGCCCGCTCTCGGCAGTCGTGGCCGCCAACTGAATCACCGCGCGGGGGGGACATCGAAGGCTCCGCCCAAGCGCGGCCACGGCAGTGACAATTCCGGCCAGCCGAAGACAAGAAAAAGCCCCCGCCGTGGCGAGGGCTTTTTCGATTGACCTGGCTGACGCCGGGGGCGCCGCGACAAAGCCAGTCCGCTATTTCAGCCGGCCGCTGGCGTGCGCCAGCATGGTGTAGACCTTGCCGGTGTCGGAGGAGAGGTAGGTCTGCGCCATCATCGAGTCGCGGTCATTGCGGGTGACGTCGGCGATCAGCCGCTCGAAATCGTCGCAATAGCGGTCTACCGCCGCGCGGAAGTCGGGCTCGGTCTGATATTTGCGGCGGATGTCGTCAAATGTCTGCTGGCCCTTGAGCGTATAGAGCCGGCGGGTGAAAACGTTGCGCTCGCCGCGGCGATAGC
>DDFA01000055.1 GCA_002336975.1 Phyllobacteriaceae bacterium UBA1940 | reverse complement strand
GGCCGGCCAGGGTGATCAGCCGGGGGGTCGGTTTCACTGGATACCTCTGTTCTTGAGCCAGGTGGCAGAGTCGGTGCATTGCTTTTCGGTGCTGCGCGCCCAGTGGCCGAGCGCGACTTCGCGCACCTCGCCATTCGGGAAGACATCCTTGAAGCGATAGGCGTCGGCCGCGCCCAGCATGCGTTCGTAGCCGGCCTTGTCGCGCAGGCGCAGGGCGCAGGCGAGGGCGCCGAAGCGGACGGCGAAGTCGCGCCGGAAGATCGCGTTTTCGGTTTTGTCGTCGCTCGCCACCGCGATGAAGATCTCGCCGTGGTCACGGTACTGCTTGGCGCCGGTGGCCGTGGCGAGGCGTCGTGCGGCCTCCGGGTCGAGGCTCAGGTAGCCGGCCAGATAGGGGATGAAGCCTTCGTCGTCGGGCAGGCCGTCGAGCGGAAAGTCGGAGAACCTCAAGAGGGCAGGGCCGAGCGAGCCGAGTGCATAGAAGGCCGCCACTTCGGGGGCGTACTTTTCGTCGACCGGGGCGGACAGTGTTTCGTAGCACAGGGTGATGTGTTCGAGCCCGGGGCTGGAGACCTTGCGCCGGGTGTCGACGGTCCAGTCGTTGCACCCCTGGAATGACAAGGTAATCGTCCGGTTCAGCAGCACGCGTTCGGTCATCCGCTGCAGTTGGGCCTGGAGCCCGCCATCGGCTTCCTGCCAGCGTTGGCGGGCTTTCACCATCAGTTTTTCGGTGGTCTGGCCGGTTTGCTGGTTGACGAAGGTGTTGAGCTTGTTCTGGTCCTGGCTGGCAACGTCCTTCTTTTCCTTCTTCAGCGATTCGAGGAGGTTGTTGATGACGACCTGCCTGACGAGGCTGTGGAGCACGCTGTGGGCGGGATAGGCGGGGGGGCCGAAGCGCAGCACAACGCGGCCGCCCAAGGGCGCTCCGCCGGCGGCAGGGGCGTCGCCGGCCAGCTCTTCGAAATCGGTCTGGAGGCGCAGCTTTTTCCAGCCGGCCTGCTCGAACAGGGTACTGCTGACCGGGGCCGCGCTGCGCTTGAGCGGGCCGTCGCCGGCGCCGACCGAAAAGGGCTGTCGGGTGCCCTCGGCGGGACGATAGAAGTGTACGAACTCGCGCCGGCCTGCGCGGCCTGCCGGCGGACCCAGAAAGACCCCTTGTTCGTCCAGCGATGAGCGATAGACGCGCTCGAAGCCGTCGGCCCTGCCCTTGAATACCAGCAACTGGCAAAGGACGCCCTGATCGGGAAAGCAGTCACCGGCGTCCCTGGCCTTGACGACCACGATCGCGTCGGGGAACGCGTTGTTGTCCAGGCGCGTCCAGAACACCCACGAACGCAGGCCGGCGGTTTCCTGCTTTTCTCCCAGGCTGGACTCGACCGCTTCGATCAACATGTCGGCGCGGGTGGTGGCCGCGGCCGCCCACGCGACGTGGCCGGCCAGCAGCAGGGCGGCAATTCCGTGTCCCAGGCGGGCGAGCGTACTCATCGGCCGCGCTCCTTGCCGACGGGCTCGGTAACGATGTCCATCTCTTCGAGTTCGTGGGGCTCGAGCGCCTTGGTGGTCAGAATCGTCACGGAGAACATCCTGTCCAGGTAGCTCGGGCTGGAGCCGCTGCCGGGCAGGCGGATGTCGCCGAGGGCATCGACCAGGCAGTACAGATTGCGGGCCGCCTGAAGGTTGCCGGGCTCGAGGGCGGCAATGCCGTCGGCGGCGGATTTGTCTTCACTGGCCGTGCCGTCCCTGAGTACCCGGGCAAGGCGGTCGATCTTGTCGAGCCTGGGCGGGGGGGTGAGCTTCTGCCTGGCCAGCGGCAGCGACTTCCATTTGTGCAGGGCCTCCTTTTGCCCGGATGCGAGCAACTCCCGGTCGAGCGGGGCTTTGAGTTCAGGGAACTGCTGGACCAGCAGATCGAGCAGTTGCCAGTTCATGGCCTGCGGCTCGTAGAGCGGGAAGGTCGCGCCATGGCCGGCGCGCGAGGCCCGGCGTTGCTGCATGAAACCGGAGTCGTCGCCGAAGGCGGCCTCGCTGATCTCGCTGCAGAATTCGAAGCGCTGGCGTGTGCTGGCCCCGGCGGGGTAGTGAAGCTTGCGGCCGAACTCGTTGGTGGCGAGAAGGCCAAGCATGGCCCGGCTGTTTTCCATCTCGAAGCGGGTGATTTCCTGGCGAAGGAAGTTTGCCACCGGCAGATACATGGGGACGGCGAAGGCGAACTTGTCGGGCATGCCGGATTCGTCGCAGCGAAGGTTCCGTGCGTAAGCCCCGATGGCCTGGACAATCGACTCTTCCGACATGCCCGTGCCCAGTACCCGGTTCAATTCGGCAAGGTAGCGCAGGGCCAGGTTGGACAGGGCGTTCAGGCCGTTCTTTCCGATGACCTTGCAGCTCTTGGGGTCTGTCGAGAACGCGCTGAAGGCGTGCACGTTGTAGCTGGCAGCCGGCGAAATGACGCGATTGACGCCGCCGAGAAAGGCGAAAGTGCATGCGCTGGTGCAGTAGCTGTCGGCACTGATCCGCGAATCGAGGGCCGCCTCGCGCACGGCGATCGCCATTTCGATTCCGTCGCTGACGGAGCCGCCGCCGGACTTGAAGTCGACATGGCTGATGGGCGCCTGTCTGCCGCACTCGGCGATGGCCATGCGGAGCTTTTCGCCGTCGCCAGGCTGGTTTCGGCGCCGGTCCGGAGGGCTGATTCCGCCGTGCATCGGAACGATCATCCGTCCGTTTTCGCTACTGCAGGGAAAGCGCTTGGTGGCCTCCGACTGCGCCATGGCTGCTTGCGTGAAACCCGCCAGGAGCGTCACCGAGCCCAAGACAGCCAGCTTGAATGGAGTGTGTTCAGCGAAGGCCATGGGTTTAGCCTTGCATGATTGCCGGATCGACCCGGACGTACTGCTCGCCGGGCCCCTTTCTGCAGGCCCAGACCTTGCTCTGCACCGACTGACCGTCCTTGGCGCGGACGTATTCCTTTACGTGACGGCATTCCTGGCCGCCGGTCGACGGATCTTTGACGGGACCGCCTACTTCCACGCCGCCGGTTCCTGTTTCGGTGCTCCAGGTTTCCTCGACCGGCTTGGGCGAGAGCTTGTCGAGCTGGCGGCGCAGCTCTTCGTCGCGACGGCGCTGCTCGGCCGGATTGCGGCTGGGCGCCCGCTTCTCGTACTTCGTCATGATGGTCTTGCGTTCGGCTTCTTCCGATTCGCTGGCACGTGCCGCGGCGCGGGCGAAGGCGTCTTCATGGCGGGCCCGGTCGGCGTCGTTCTTGAGCGCGTTGCCGATGGCCGTCGCGGCTGCCGGAATCGCACAGCCGGCGACGATCACGGCGGCGAGAATCTTCTTTTGATCGGCGGGGGAGAGCTGGGAGGCTCCCGCCTTGCGCGCCATGTATTTCGTATAGACCGTAAAGCCGATGGCACCCACCACCGCACCGACAATGCAGGGCGTCCAGATGCTGTTCTGCGTGCTGGCGGTGGGGGTGTTGCCGTTTTGATCCTGCCCTTGCGATGATGTCTGCGCCGGGCCGAGTCCGCTGGACTGACAGCCGCCGAGGGCGAGGCTTCCACTGATCAGTAGCGCAATGGCGCGTTGATGAATACGTTGGGGCGGGCGGGCACTAAGAGCGTGCGGGTCGTCAGCGTGGATCATGAAAAGTCTCTCAGGGTGGGTTACGAAGCTGGTGCAATGGCGTCAATGGATCGTATAACGCCTGAGCCCGTTGTCGTACTGAAAATATTCACGGTGGCAAGCATTGAGTCGCTTAAACGCCGGCCGTGCCACCCTGCGTGCCTGAGAGAGTGTGTGTGTCAGATTTCATGAATCTTATTCTGTCGCTCTCCCTAAGGGCGCGGTTCCCGGATGTTCGGCAAGAACGCCGTCAGCAGGCCGATCAGGGGCAGGTAGGCGCACAGCCGGTAGACGACTTCGATGCTGGTCGCGTCGGCCAGTTGCCCGAGCAGGGCGGCGGCGATGCCGGCCATGCCGAAGGCGAAGCCGAAGAACAGGCCGGAGATGGTGCCGACCTTGCCCGGCACCAGTTCCTGCGCATAGACCAGGATGGCCGAGAACGCCGAGGCGAGGATCAGGCCGATGATGACCGAGAGCACGCCCGTCCAGAACAGCCCGACATACGGCAGCAGCAACGTAAACGGTGTAACGCCGAGTATCGAACCCCAGATCACGCGCTTGCGGCCGATCCGGTCGCCGATGGGCCCGCCGGCGACGGTGCCGGCGGCCACGGCAAACAGGAAGGCGAACAGGTACATCTGGGCGCTGGGCAGCGACAGGCCGAATTTTTCCATCAGGTAGAAGGTGTAGTAGCTGCTCAGGCTGCTCATGTAGAAGAACTTGGAGAACATGAGCATGCCGAGAATGAGCAGCGACACGACGATCTGCCGCCGGCTCAGGCCGTTGTCGGCGTGGGCCTTCATGCGCTTGTGAAAGCCCGCAACGTGGTGACTGGACCAGCGGCCGACGAGGCTGAGCACGACCACGCCGAGCAGGGCGGCCAGCGAGAACCACGCCGCGCTGCCCTGGCCATAGGGGACGATGACCAGCGCCGCGAGCAGCGGGCCGATGGCGGTGCCGAGGTTGCCGCCGATCTGGAACAGGGACTGCGCCAGGCCGGGCTGATTGCCGGCCGCCATGCGGGCCACCCGCGAGGATTCCGGATGGAAGACCGAGGAGCCCATGCCGATCATCATCGCCGCCGCCAGCACGGCGGCGTAGGTGTCGGCCTGCGCCAGCAACAGCAGGCCGACCAGCGTGAAACCCATGCCGATCGGCAGCGAATAGGGTTTCGGCCGGCGATCGGTATACAGGCCGATCAGCGGTTGCAGCAGCGAGGCGGTGATCTGGTAGGTCAGGGTGATCATCCCGACCTGGGCAAAGGACAGCTGCAGGCCAAGCTTGAGCATCGGATAAATGGCCAGCAGCACCGACTGCATCATGTCGTTGAGCAGGTGGGCAAAGCTGATGGCCGCAATCACCGGGTAGGTGGTGCTGAGGTGGATGTCGTGTGCCGGTGGCGCGGCGGGGGCGGCGTCGGTGCCGAGCGTCTTTTCCATGATGGGCAGTTCGAACTTGTGGAGGGCCAGTCTAAAATGACTGATTCAAGCATGTCCGGACAAAAAACATCGTGAATTGGACAATCGCCAGCCCCGAGATGAGCCTCTGCCACGACGGCGAGTACCAGACCCTGCCGCACCCGGTCACGGCCAAGGCACGCAATTACCGGGGCGGCGAAACCCCGATCCACAGCCACCCGCGGGCGCAACTGATCTACGCCGGCAGCGGCGTCATGCGCGTGGAAACCGAGGCCGGCTGCTGGGTGGTGCCGCCGGTGCGCGGTGTGTGGATTCCGGCCAATACGGCGCACCGCGTGATCATGCTGGGGGCGGTGGAAATGCGCACCCTGTACATCCGCCCGGACGCCGCCCCGGACCTGCCCGACACCTGTTGCCTGCTCGAAGTCAGCCCCTTGCTGCGGGCCTTGATATTGGCGCTGCTCGACGAACCGGTGGCCTATGACCGCGAGGGCCGGGCCGGCAAGATCGCCGCGCTGGCGCTGTGCGAGCTGCGCTTCCTGAAGATTCCCGCACTGCATTTGCCGATGCCGGGCGAGCGTCGCCTGCACCGGCTGTGCGAGGAGTTGATCGCCAACCCGGAAAGCCGCGAGACGCTGGAAACCCTGGCCGACCAGCAGGCAACCATCAGCCGGACACTGGCCCGCCAGTTTCAGCGCGAAACCGGCATGAGCTTTCGTCAGTGGCGCCAGCAGGCCCGTCTGGTCGAAGCCCTCGGCCACCTGGCCAGCGGTGTGTCGGTCGCGCTGGTGGCCGAACGCCTGGGCTACCGCAGCGCCAGCGCGTTTACCGCCATGTTCAAGCGCGCGCTGGGGCTGGAGCCGCGGCGGTATTTTTCCGGGGAGGCGGGCGCAATCGCCGACGAAGCGTCACCGCTGCAGGCTTTTCGCGACAGCCACGGTGTCGGGTAAGCATCCATCTTCCTGCCCGGCGCGCGCTATGAAGTGCGCCGATGCGTTGCTGGACAAAGGCGGGCTGGCGGTCACCCGTACAGGCGTTGCGTCATCTTTTTTTCGGTTCGGCCGTATATGAAATTCATATTCAAGTATCGTTTTTCCCGGCCGATATGGAGCGATATATCAGGTTCTCCTGAAATGGCGAACCTTCATTTCTTGTCGGGGGCGCCGGCGCTGTCGCCCGCGGCCGAGAGCACTGCTGGAGTATCATGAGTTACGAGCCCCTTGTTTCCGCAAGCGATGACGATCTTCTGGCGTTCTCGGACGACGTTGCCGCACCGGCATCCACCGTCACTCCATGGCGCATTCTCGCGGTTGATGATGACTGCGATTTTCAGGCGGCCATCGCGTTTTCGTTGAAGGACGCGGTACTGCTCGACCGGCCGGTAATATTGACCCAGGCCTGCAGCATGTCCGAGGCAGTCCGCATTCTGGCCAAGCAGTCCGAGTTCTCGATTGTTCTGGTTGATGTTGTGATGGAGACCGACGATGCCGGCCTACGGCTGGTTAAGGCCATTCGCGAGATGCTGGGCCACTTCGATACGCGAATCATCCTGCTCACCGGACAGCCAGGTTTCGCGCCCATCGACTCGGTCATGAGTCGTTATGACCTGTCGGACTATTGCCTCAAGTCGGATATCAACCGACGGGGCATCAAGAACATCCTGACCGGTTCCTTGCGCGCCTATCGGGATATCGCCGCGGTGAGCTTCGCCCGGCGCAGCCTCAACCTGATCCTCGAGACCAGCAACCGTCTCGTGGCGAAGCGCAGGCATGAAGAAATCGCCAATATCGTGCTGTTTGAAATTACCCGCATGCTCTCCCTG
>DDFA01000043.1:9144-9798 GCA_002336975.1 Phyllobacteriaceae bacterium UBA1940 | reverse complement strand
CGCCGACTTTCAGACGCGGATTGAGGCTGGCGAAGGGGTCCTGAAACCCCATCTGGATGCGCCGCCTGAGCGGCAGCATGTCGGCCCGACTACGGCCGGCGATTTCGGCCCCGTCGAACAGGATCGTACCGCCGCTGGGCTGTTCGAGGCCCATCACCATGCGGCCAACCGTGGTCTTGCCCGAGCCGCTTTCGCCAACGAGGCCGAGCACCTCGCCCTTGCGCAGGGTCAGGGAGACGTTTTCGACCGCATGCACCTGCCGTTTCGGCCCGAACAGGCCAGACGGCGCGTTGAACCGCTTGGTCAGGCCGATGGCTTGGAGCATGGGAACCTCTGCGGCGCTCATCGCGCGACCTCCTGCCAGCGGATGCAGCGGGTGCGGCGCCCCGGCGCGATCTCGGCCAGTTCGGGTTCGGCGGTGCGGCAGGCGTCGACCGCCAGCGGGCATCGCGGCGCAAACCGGCAGCCCTCGGGGCGAGCCAGCGGATTTGGCGGCGCGCCGCCGATCGTCGGCAGCCGATGGTCGGCCGTCAGTTCGGCGCTGCCGGGTATCGAAGCCAGCAGGCCCAGCGTGTAGGGATGGCGCGGCGTCGCGAAGATGTCGCGCACCGGAGCTTCCTCGACCACCTGGCCGGCATACATCACCGCCACCCG
>DDFA01000043.1:0-9108 GCA_002336975.1 Phyllobacteriaceae bacterium UBA1940 | reverse complement strand
GCCTGGATGGTGACGTCGAGCGCCGTGGTCGGCTCGTCGGCAATCAGCAGACTCGGCCGGCACGACAGGGCGATGGCGATCATCACGCGCTGGCGCATGCCGCCCGAAAGCTGGTGCGGAAAGTCGTCGACGCGCCGTTCCGGCGCGGGAATGCCGACGAGGCGCAGCATCTCGATGGCCTTCCGGCGCGCGTCGGCGCGGCCAAGCCCCTGGTGCAGTCGGATCGATTCGGCGATCTGGTCGCCGATCGACCAGACCGGATCGAGCGACGTCATCGGCTCCTGGAACACCATGGCGATGTCGCGGCCGCGCACCTTGCGCATGGCGCTCATCGGCAGGGTCGAGAGTTCGACCGGCTCGCCCTCGCCGGCCTTGAGCAGGATGCTGCCGGCGGCGATGCGGCCGCCGCCGCGTTCGACCAGCCGCATCAGCGACAGACTGGTGACGCTCTTACCGGAGCCGCTTTCGCCAACCAGCCCGAGCGTCTGGCCGCGCTCGATGGAGAAACTGACGTCGTCGACGCTGACGATCGCGCCGGCCGGCGTGTCGAAGACGGTGCGCAGGTTGGAGACCTGGATGACGGGGGCGTTGGACATGGTCAGCTCCGCCTCACGCGCGGGTCGACATAGCCATAGAGCAGGTCGACCGCCAGATTGACCACGATGTAGATCATCGCCGAGAGCAGGATGAAGCTCTGCACCACCGCATAGTCCTGCCGGGTGATGCCGTCGATCACCAGCGTGCCGATGCCGGGCCAGGTGAAGATCTGCTCGACCAGCACCGAGCCGCCGATCAATTGCGCCAGGATCAGGCCGCCCGCGGTCAAGGTCGGGAGGAAGGCGTTCGGCAGGATATGGCGGAAATGGGCGGTGACCGGCGCAACGCCCTTGGAATGCAGCACGGTGACGAAGGGTTCGTGCACCACGTCGAGCAGGTTTGCCCGCAACAGCCTGACCAGATAGCCGAACGAGCCGAGCGCCAGCGCGAACGCCGGCAAAGCGAGGTGCCAGAGCGCGTCGACGGCGCCCCTGAGATTGCCGGCGAGCAGGTAGTCGACGGTGTAGAGGCCGGTGACGGCGGCGGGCGCCGGCCCGCGGCCGACCGGTCCCGGGAACCAGCCGAGTTGTTCGAAGAACAGCATCAGCAACAGCAGCGATATCCAGAACGGCGGCACGCCGACACTGACGAAGGACAGCATCCGCAGCGCCCCGTCAAGCAGGCGCGACCGGCTGAAACTGACCAGCACCGTCAGGATCACCGCGGCGGCGAAGGAGCCGACAAAGGCGACGATCGCCAGTTCGGCGCTGGCCGGCAGCCGTTCGGCGACAAGCGGCAGCACCGGCTTGCCCGCGCCATAGGAAAAGCCCCAGTCGCCGGTGAAGAAATTGACCAGATAGTCGACATATTGCGCCACCAGCGGCTTATCGAGCCCCATCTGCGCCCGCACGGCGTTGAGCACGTCGTCGCTGGCGAACGGGCCGGCGATCAGCCGCGCCGGATCGTTGGGCAGCGCTCGCAGCACGATGAAGGCGATGATCGATGCGCCGAGAATGGTGAGGATGGCCGAGCCGATGCGCTCGACGACGAACCGTGTCACGCGTCAGCCTCCGATGCCGGACTTGGGATCGTAGATGTCGCGCAGCCGGTCGGCGATGACATTGCCGGCGACCGCCAGCGCGAAGATGCCGAGCCCGGGAAAGACGCCGAGCCACCATTGGCCGGTGAGCGCGTAGGCCAGGCCTTCGGTGATCATCGTGCCCCATTCGGGCACCGGCGGCTGGATGCCGAGGCCGACGAAACCCAGCGCCGCCATGGTGATGATCGAAAACGAGAACACCGACGAGGCCTGCACCAGCACCGTCGACAGGGTCTGCGGCAGGATGTGGATGCGGATCAGCCGGACATTGGACGCGCCCAGCGCGCGGGCGCTTTCGACATACATCAGGCCGCGCAGCCGCATCACCTCGGAGCGCAGCAGGCGGAAATACCAGGGGATCGCCGCCAGCACGACGCCGATCATCGCCGAGACCATGCCGGCGCCCAGGCCAATGGCGACCGCCATCGCGAGGATCAGCGGCGGGAAGGCGAGGATGGCGTCCATCACCCGCGACAGGGTCAGATCGACCCAACCGCCGACAAGACCGGCCAGCAGGCCGAGCGCGCCGCCGATCAGCGTGCCGACGATGGTGACGGCGAGCGCCACGCTGATCGACACCTGTGCGCCCCACAGGAAGCGGGCGAAGACGTCGCGGCCGACATCGTCGGTGCCCATCGGGTGCTCCAGCGACGGCGCCGACAGCGAGTCGAGCACGTTCACCTGCAGCGGGTCGAGCCGCCAGAACAACGGCCCCAGAACCGCCAGCAGCACGAGCAGGATGAAGATGGATACGCCGAAAGCCAGTTCGGGATCGCGCAGGGTTCGGACAATCAATCTCGGCACTTAGTCAACCTTGCCTTGCTGGTCTGAAGTGACACGGACAGCGCGCCGGGGCGCGCCGTCCGAAGGCGTCAGCGGAATGCGTGCGGATAGTGCTTGCGCGCAAACGCTTCGGAAATGTACCCCTCGGCGATGTCCTCCTTGACAGACTCGACCGGCCGATCCTTCGGATCGCCATAGCCGCCGCCGCCGCCAGTGCGCATGTTGAGCACGGCCCCCTTAGGCATGTGAAAGTGGGTGGCCTTTGAAATCAGGTGCACTTCGCCGTCCGGCATGGTCGCAAGACATTTGTTCGGCCGCGCTTCCTTGCCGCCCAGCAGGCCCCAGGGGGCGTTGAGCGTGCGTTCGAAAACCGAGGTGATCAGATGGTCCTCGGTCATCCGGATGTCGAGGTTGAGTCCCGGACCGCCGCGCCATTTGCCCGGACCGACGGAATCCTGCGCCAGCGCCAACTGCTCGACAATCCAGGGATTGCGATGCTCCCACACCTCCGCCGGCGTGAAACGGGTGGCGGATTCGGCGATGTGCAGCATGGTGCCGCCGTCGCCGCCGCTCCATGCGCCCTGCCCGGTGGGCAGCGGCGTGCCGTCGGCCCAGGGTTCATCGGTCTCCTCGCGCTGTCCCCAGGCGACGAGCGAGCAGATGCAGCCGCCCGAGCAGGCCGGCACCGCGGTCGGCATGGCGCTGGCGATGGCGTTGTAGATCACTTCGATCGCCTGAAGGCCCGGCCAGCCATAAATGAAGGACGGGGCCGGCGGCAGCGGGTCGAACATCGAGCCAGGCCGGGTGATCACCTTGAGCGGACGGAAATGTCCTTCATGCGGCGCCTCGCCATAGCCCGCGAGCATGGTGATGGCGACGCGGCTGGCCGAGATGGTGGTAGGCAGCGGCGAATTGGTCGGACCGCCCTGCTGGTCGGGCACGTTGGAGAAATCAAGCGTGACTTCCGATCCTTTCACCTCGAGCGCGATCTCGAAAGGAATGCGGTCCTTGGTGACGCCGTTATTGTCCATCTCGCCCCTGCCGACATAGCGGCCGTCGGGAATCTTTTCGAAATAGGACCGGACGATGCGTTCGCCATGATCGAACATGTCGTCCACCGCCGCGGCATAGGTGTCGAGGCCGAAGCGCTCCACCACTTCGAGCAGCGACTTGACGCCGACGCGGCAGGCCGAGACCTGGGCGTCAAGGTCGCCGCGCACCATATGCGGCACACGGGTATTCGCCATGATCATGCGGAACACGTCCTGATTGAGAACGCCTTCCTTGTAGATCTTGACGCCCGGGAAGATGCAGCCTTCCTGGAAGACGTCGGTGGTGTCGGTGCAATAGGGATCCTTGGCGCCGATATCGAGCCAGTGGCCCTTGATCGCGGTGTAGCCGATCAGGTCCTTGCCCAGGAACACAGGCATGATGATGACCATGTCCTGCGGGTGCGAACCGGTGCCGAACGGCCAGTTGTAGATCAGCGCGTCGCCAGGGCTGAGATTTTCCGGGCCGCCATTCTCCTTGACCGCGAACTGGATGCAGAAGGACAGCGTGCCCATGAACATCGGCAAGGACGGAGCCTGGCTCAGCAGGCGGATGTCCTTGTCGTAGATCGCCACCGCGAAATCGAGAACTTCGTAGATGATCGGCGAGAACGACGTACGGATCAGCGCGCGCTTCATCTGGTTGGCGGCGGAATTCAGCGCATGGCGGATCACCTCGGTGGTGATCGGGTCCGCCTCGGCTTCGGTCATACGGCCGAACTTGCCCGCATTGTGGACGACAGGATCGTATCTCTTGGCCATGACTTATACCGTCCGTTCCAGGATGAGTTCGCCCGCCTTGCCGCTGGAAATGGTCCATTCCACATCGACATAGGTGGTGCAGGTTTCTTCGGTGATGATCGCCGGTCCCTTGACCGAGCCTGCGATCCTGCCGCGGGGGATGATGCGGAAGGGGACGCGCGCCCTACGCTCGAAGGAGTAGACGTCCATCACCCGGTCATCGGCCCCGTCCGCGCGCTTTGGCGAATAGCTCAGCTTGCGGCGCGGCAGCAGCACGGTTGTGGTGGCGCGAATCGAGACCAACTCGACATGTTCGTTGAGCGTGCCGCCGAAGGTGCGGGCATAGTCGCTGACGAAACGATCGAGGACCGTCGCCTCGTTCTCTGACAGCAGGCCGTCGACCACCGGCACTTCGATGGAAAGTGTATGTTCCTGCCCCTTGTAGCGCAGGTCGAGACGCGCCGACTTGATCGAGCCTTCGGCGTGTGCGGTGCTGCGCTGTTCGAGCGTGGCGAACAGTTCGCCAAGCACCGTGTTCGCGATGACGAAAGCGCCCGGCACGAGATCGAGCACGCGGGTGCGCGCCGCCGATTGCACCATGTCGGCGCCCAGCAGTCCCCAGGCGGAGAAATTGCCGGCCAGCGGCGGCACCACGATATGGTTCATGCCCAGTTCGTCGGCCAGCAGCGTGCCCATCAGGGGGCCCGCGCCGCCGAACGGAAGCAGGGTCATTTCGCGCGGATCGAGGCCCTGGTCGAGCGAAATCTCGCGCATCGCGTTGGCCATCGCGGCCGAGGAGATGCGCATGACGCCCGCGGCGGTCGCTTCGGTGTCCTGCTTGATATGGACGCCGACGCTGTCGATAGCCGCCTTGGCCTTGCCGATGTCGAGATGGATGCCTGACGCCAGGTCGCCAGGACCCAGCATGCCGAGCCAGGCGGCCGCGTCGGTCATCGCCGGCTCGACGCCGCCCTTGCCGTAGCAGGCCGGGCCCGGCGCCGCACCGGCCGAACGCGGGCCGACCCGCATCAGCCCGCCGGCGTCGATATGGGCGATCGAACCGCCGCCCGAACCGATTGAACGAACGTCCACCCAGGGCGACTGGATCGGCATATTGTCGATCACGCCCTCGAACAGGATCTGCGGCTTGGTGTCGATGACCAGCGCCGTATCGAACGAGGTGCCGCCGACGTCGGCCGTCACCAATTGCTTGATGTCGAGCATCTTGGCCAGTTCGGACGCGCCCTGCGCGCCGCCGACCGGACCTGACATGATGGTTTCGAACGGCCGGTCCTCGGCCTCCTCGAACGTCATCGAGCCGGAGCCCGAACGGGTGATGAGCGAGATGCCTTTGAACCCGAGTTCGCGCAGCTTGCCGTCGAGTCGGCGCAGATAATTGGCCATGCGACCGCGCACGAAGGCGTCGATGCAGGTTGTCGAGGTCCGCTCATATTCCCGGTATTCGCCGGAAATCTTGTGGGAAAGCGAAATGCCGCCGGTGAAGCCGGCCGCGCGGATCATCGCCTCGATGCGCGATTCATGCGCCGGATTGGCGTAGGAATTGATCAGACACACCGCAATGGCGTCGACGTTTTCCGCCATCAGCGCCGCGATGGCGGCGCCGACATCGGCCTCATTGAGCGGTGCATGCTCGGCGCCGGAGCCGAGCATGCGGCCGCCCACTTCCAGGCGCAGCCGGCGCGGCACCAGCGGCACCGTCTGCTTCCAGAACAGGTTGTACATTTCCGCCCGGTCGCCGCGACGGATTTCCAGGACGTCGCGAAAACCCGTGGTGGTGATCAGGCCGACCTTGGCGCCGCGCCGCTCGAGCAGAGCATTGAGCCCCACGGTCGTGCCGTGCAGGAAGAACTCCGCCCGGTCGATGACGTCCTGGGGCACATGCCCTGTGATCGCCGCGACGACGCCCTCCTCGGGCGCCGACGGGACGGTTGGGACCTTGCCTTCGACGGTTTGGCCGGTGGCCTCGTCGAAATAGACGAGGTCGGTGAATGTGCCGCCGATGTCGACACCGATGCGCGTTGCCATTGAAAGGTCAGTCCTTGCTTACTTTTTGGCCCAGTAGCGATAGTCGGGAAGCGGCGAGAAAGTGAATTCGGAGACCGAATTGCTCAGCACCACAACCGGCTTGTCCTCGTAGAACTGGATCTTGGGGAACTGGGCGCGCCACATCTTGGTGACGGTGTCCATGATCTCCTGACGCTTTGCCGGATCGGACGAGGCGCGCATTTCCGCGATCAGCGGGTCGGCGTCCGGCAGACAGGTGTCGGTCAGGTTGAACGAGATGCCGCAGATCAGGTCGTAGCCCCAATAGTAGCCGGTCTCGAACACACCCGGGCCGTCAAGCCGCATGAAGGCCGGGATCTTGTGGCCCTGCGTCAGGTCCTGGAATTCCGCGGCCGGTGCGACGCGGATCGACAGATCGATGCCGATCTGCGACCAGGTGCTCTGGACGACGGTCGCAAGCTGCTGCTGGGCGGCGTCGCCTTCCTGAATCGTCAGCTCGGCCTTGACCGGGGTAGACACGCCGCTTTCGGCGATCAGCTTCTTCGCCTTCTCGATGTCGAGGTCGAGCGGCTTGGACAATTCTGCGTTGAAGCCCGGCAGGCTCGGCGGGATGGGCCCGTAATAGGGGACGCCCCAGCCATAGGCGACCTTCTCGATGATATCGGAATACGGGATGGCGAGCGCGGCAGCCTCGCGCACTTTGACATTGTCCCAGGGGGCCTGCTTGTTGTTGATCATCAACTGCTGCACGAAGGGATTGGAATAGGCGATGACGCGCGTGCCGGCATTGCCGACAAGCGACTTGGCGGCCTGCTTGGACAGATCGAATGTGATGTCGGCCTGACCGGTGCGGGCCTGCAGCAGCAGCGTCGGCGCAGCCGAGATCCAGTTGACGTTGATCGCGGCCGACTTCGGCGCCTCGCCGGCGAATTTCGGATTGGCGACCATGCGGGCCTTCTGGTTCGGCGAATAGTCTTCCAGGAGGAACGGGCCGGAGGCCGCGACGTTCGACGCCATCCATTTGTTCGGCGCTCCGGCTGTGACGCCGCCATTGGCCTCGACCACCGACGGATCGACGATCGAACCGGCATGCGTGGCGAGGTCGCCCAGCATGTTGCCATTGGGTGAATTCAGCGTGATCACGACCGTCTTCGCGTCGACCGCTTCGACCTTGGTGATGATCACCGGATCGAGATGGCCGTCGGTCAGGAAGAAACGGCCGCAACCGGCCATGTCGAGAACGCGCTGCAGCGAATAGCGGACCGCCTCGGCGTCGACAGGCTTACCGGACGGGAATGTGAAGCCTTCCTTGAGGTGGAACGTGTAGACCAGGCCGTCGGCGCTCGTCTCCCAGCTGTCGGCCAGGTAAGGCTTGACGGTGGAGAAGTCGACTTCGCTGGTGCCCTCGGGCCCGGCCTTGACTCCATGCTGCACCAGCCGGACGTAGAAATTCTGCAGGAAGCTGATTTCGGGAAGGCCGCAGGCCCATGCCGGGTCCAGCGTCGACGGCGCGACGCCGGCATTGACTGTGAGGTCGCTCGACTGCGCGAAAGACGGCGCTGCGGTCATGGTCAAACCCGCCGCCATGGCGAGGCTGACGGCAAGGCGGAAGGCAGGCTCGTGTAGTCCAGACACTGCGTGCATAACGGCTCCTTTCAGGAACAAGGGCGAGTCAGACAAATTTGGAGAAATCTTCTCTATAGGGAATAAATTTTCTGATACGATAAAATTACTACATCGCCGAAACCTGCCGTCAAGTGCGAAATCGGCAGAAAATGGGGATCGTATCCCTCCGGGTGGCTCAGCGCCGGAAAACGCGTCGCAAATGACCTCAATCAGGTCGCAAAAAGGCTATGCGGAAACTGGCTCAATTTTCCTATAGTGAATTCCGATCCGACGGCCTATCTTGTCTGGTGAAAATGCCGTTGATCGGCTTGGCAACTGGCCCGGCGGCCCTCACAATCCCACCAATGCGGGAATAGTTCATGACACAAAGCGCGATCGTCTCAGTGGTTCCCAAGAGCGCGCGGCGCCATTCGATTGCAGAAACGCTTCGCGCCTCGCGCAAGGACGCCGGACTGACGCTCAACGATCTGGCGCAGAAATCCGGCCTGGCCGTCTCGACCCTGTCGAAAATCGAAAACGACCAGATGTCGCCGACCTACGACACGCTGCTCAGCCTCGCCAAGGGGCTGGACCTCGACATCAGTGATCTGGTGAGCGGCCGACGCGGCGTTTCGGTCAGCGGTCGCAAGACCGTGACCCGCAAGGGACAGGGGGTCACCCACCGAACCGTCCAGTACGACTACGAGATGTTGTGCAACGACATCGCCAACCGCCAGTTCGTGCCGATGCTGGCCGAGATCAAGGCGAACTCGATCCATCAGTTCGGCGGCCTGCTGAGCCATCTGGGCGAGGAATTCGTCTATGTGCTGGAAGGAAAGGTGGAACTGCGCACCGAACACTACGCCCCCACTCATCTCGGCGTCGGCGACTGCGCCTATTTCGACAGCACCATGGGCCACGCGCTGATCAATTCCGGCGACGGCGCCGCCCGCGTCCTGTGGATCTGCTCCAGGGTCGTTCCGCCGATTTCAGGCTGACGCCACGGCTCGACGCCAGAAGAAATCGGCGCCAGAGCCACTCACGCCGGACTGTCGGCCGCCGATATGCAAACAAAAAAAGCGCGGGACGAACCGGCGGGCTTTTGAATTGGTTGCGGGAGCACGCAACGACCGAAATCGACACGCGCTGGTCACGTCCATTTGAAGCAGCCATCGGACCGCCGGCCCTCCTCAAGAGCCGGTCGTGCGCGTCGACCACTCATCAGCCAGCGTTGGTCAGTGGCGGTGACGTTGCCCCCAGTTTCTATCC
>DDFA01000142.1 GCA_002336975.1 Phyllobacteriaceae bacterium UBA1940 | reverse complement strand
GTTATAAGTCTTGCCGGAGAAATTGACCTTGGCGCCGTGGGTTAGATGGCCGCCGTGGGCCAGACTCATGCCGAGCACGGTCTCGTGCGGTTGGAGCAGGGCCATATAGACCGCCGCATTGGCCTGTGAACCGGAATGCGGTTGCACGTTGGCGTAATCCGCGCCGAACAATTGCTTGGCGCGGTCGATGGCCAATTGCTCGGCGACATCGACATGCTCGCAGCCGCGGTAATAGCGCTTGCCGGGATAGCCCTCGGCATATTTGTTGGTCATGATCGACCCTTGAGCCTCGAGCACGGCGCGCGAGACGATGTTTTCCGAGGCGATCAGTTCGATCTCATGGCGCTGGCGGCCAAGCTCGGAACGGATGGCGCCGAAAATCTCGGGATCGACGCTCTCGAGCGGCTCGTTGAAAAAGTCTGTCATGCTGGACATGTCGAGGATCCTGTAAGTGTCGGGCCTGTCGGTTCGGTCGCGCCACTAACACACATGGGGCGGGGCCGCCACGTCCGGCTTACGAATTCCGATCATCTGTTTGCGTCAGTGGCGGCGCTTGGCGGCGAGC
This sequence comes from Phyllobacteriaceae bacterium UBA1940, assembly GCA_002336975.1. Classification (GTDB taxonomy): domain Bacteria; phylum Pseudomonadota; class Alphaproteobacteria; order Rhizobiales; family Rhizobiaceae; genus Mesorhizobium_A. Next base: position 31,663 of record DDFA01000142.1, on the reverse strand, counting down.
GCCGCCTGCGCGAGCGTAAGTTCCTCGAACAGCCGCTGGGCGGTGTGGTCGTTGATCTCGCCCGACAGCAGCATCTGCCGCAGCCTGTCGCCTTCCGCCTGCAGGGCGGCCTGGCGCATCTGCGCCTGCGCGGCGATCTCCGCCCTCGTCTCCGCCGGCGCCGAACCGCCCTGCTCCAGCGCCGCGATGCGGCCGCGATAGCCGGCGATCAGCCCCTCGGCGGCGGCCTGTCGCGGCGTGATCGCGCCATCCTCAGCGCCGTCATTCGCCGCCTCCTGCTCCAGCCGCGCGATCGCGGCCTGCGCGGCGGCCAGTCGCGCCGATTTCATTTCCAGTTCGGCGGCGGCGTGCCCCCCGGATTCGAGATTGCGGGTCAGGCCCGGCAGCAACAGCCACGCGATCAGCAGCCAGAACAGGATCACGCCCGTCGCCAGGAAGATCACCAGATCGCGCGCCGGAAACGGCGTCCCGTCGGGCATCGCCAGCGGCAGCGACAGGGCCGCGGCCAGCGTCACCGCGCCGCGAACGCCGGCGACCGAGGTGGCGACCTTCATCTTCGCCGAAAACAGATAGCGCGCCCTGCCCGTCAGCCGGCCGATGGCGCCGCCGGCGAACATGAAGACGAAGCGCAGCGCCAGCAGGCACAGGGTCAGGAGCGCCACGATGACGACCGGCTCGATCAGCCAGTGGCGTTCGGTCAATTGCGGCGGCGTCGAGCGGATGATCGCCGGCAGTTGCAGGCCCAGGAACACAAAGATCGCGCCGTTGAGCGCAAAGGAGATCATCTGCCAGCTCGACGCGGCGATCATCCGGGCCGAGACGCCAAGATAGCGGAACAGGCCAAGCCGGCCCGCCATCATTCCAGCCATCACCGCCGCCAGCACGCCCGACGCCTCGATGTGCTCGGCCAGCAGATAGGCGAGGAACGGCAGCATGATCATGACAAGAACCTGGCACTCGGCCGCGCCGGTCGACATTTTGGACAGTATTTTCAGCGCCTTGACTGCGACAATCAAACAGATGATTCCGCATGCGGCGCCGGCGACGACGGCGTAGACAAACGCCGCCGACGCATCCGACAGCGAAAAGGCCCCGGTCAGCGCCGAGGCCGACGCAAAGCGGAACATCACCAGGCCCGATGCGTCGTTGAACAGGGATTCGCCCTCCAGCAGATGCAACATCGGCGGCGGCAACCTGTCCTTGTCGACGATCGACGACACTGCCACCGCATCCGTCGGCGACAGGATCGCGGCGGCGGCGAAGGCGACCGCCAGCGGCACCGCCGGCACCAGCCAGTGCAGCGCGAAGCCGAATGCGGCGATGGTGAAGAACACCAGCCCGAACGCCATCGAGGCGATCTGCCCGCGCATCTGCCAGAACTCGCGCTTGGGCGCCTGCCAGGCGTCGCCGAACAGCAGCGGCGGGATGAAGATCAGCAGGAACACTTCCGGCTCGAGCTCGACATGCAACCCTCCGGTCACCGGCCAGGCGAGCGCCGCGCCAATGCAGATCTGCACGATCGGCAACGGCGCCACTTTGAGCAGGCGCGCCAGCGGCTGCGACGCGATCACAACGGTCAAGAGGATCAGGACAAGGCGAAAAATCTCCACCCGAGCAAATTCGGGCAGTACGGCGATTGAGGCAACAGCGAAAACGGCGGGTGCAAACGAAAACGGCCACCCTGACGGATGGCCGCTGGCGATTGGCGTAAGATCGGGATCAGCCGGCGTTCGACAGCATCAGTTCGCGTGCGCCGTCCTTGGCGTAGATGTCGTCGCGGAACTGTGTCACGCCGCCGGTCGCCCAGGCCGAAATATACTGGAAATGCACCGGCACCGGATTGACGACATTGACCGGCGTGTTCTGGCCGCCGCGGATGGTGTCCTCAAAGTGCTGGCGGGTCCAGCCGGGCGTATCGCGCAGGATCCAGGTGACGAGGTCGCGGACGTTCTGCACCCTTACGCAGCCCGACGAATCGAAGCGCATCAGCTTGTTGAACAGGCCCTGCGACGGCGTGTCGTGCATGTAGACGTTTTCCGGGCTCGGGAAATTGATCTTCACCGACGACATGGCGTTGATCTTCGACGGGTCCTGGCGAAGCATGTATTTCGCGGCGTCTTCGGTGTTCCAGTCGATCGCTTCCGGCGGAATCTCCTGCCCGTCGGGTCCAAAAATGCGGATGCCGTTCTTGGTCAGATATTGCGGGTTCTTGCGCATCAGCGGAATGATGTCCTTGCGGATGATCGATTCCGGCGCGGTCCAGTAGGGATTGACGATAACTTCGTTGATCTTGGAATCGAGCAACGGCGTCGGACGGTCGATCTTGCCGACGATCGCGGTGTGTCGCTGCACGACGCGGCCGTTCTCCACCGCCTCGATCTGGGCGGCCGGAATGTTCACCAGCACATAGCGGCCGCCATACAGGTCGGAGCGTGAGCGCAGCCGCTCGAGATTGGTCTGCAACTGGCCCAGACGCGTATTGGCGTCGACATTCATCGCCGCGAAGGTGTACTGGCCGGTGACGCCGTCGGCCGGCAGGCCGTGGCGCGACTGGAAGCGCTTGACGCCGGCGTCGACATAGGAATCGAACTGGTCGGACTGGCCCGCGTCCTGCGGCAGGTCTCCGGTCACCATCAGGCGGCGGCGCAGCGCCACGACGTCGGCGTCGGCGACGCCCAGCTTCAGCTTCTTGGTCGCCGGCACCTGCGGCCAGCCGCCCTGGGCGGCGATGTTGCTGTACTGGCCGATCGCCTGCTCGACATTGTTGACCGTGTCCAGGCTGTAGATCGGCTGGAACGAGGAGACCACCGCATTGCTGGTCGACGCCTTGGCGTCGAAGGAATCGTCCCAGTTGCCGCGTTTGCGGGCCGCAAAAATGTCCTGGAGAATCTGGTCCTGCGCGTAGGCCGCGCCTGCAAACAACGTCGCGGCGCCCGTCAGGAAAGTCCGGCGGCTGGTGTTGGTTTTCATATCGATCAATTCCCGCTCCGGCGCCTGCGCGCCGATGGTCCACGCAATGTCGAGGTCTACCCACGCTCGCACAGCGCGACGGTCCTCCGCCGCAGGCGCAATCTGGCGCGCAAAGCCCCACTCGCCTGCTTCGCTGCCACCCGAATATGGCGGCATGTTGACCCCGGCCAACTCAATTTGCCGTTATCAGGCCGTCGACGGCTGGAATTGCGGTTTGCGATCGGGACACTCGCGCAAACGCCAGCGGCGCGCGGGTTTGCCCGCGCGCCGCTGGCGCCAGACCAAGGATTGCGTCAGTTACATCCGATAGGCGATGGTGTCGTTCCAGAAACGGTCGAGCCGCTGCAGCGCGCGGTTCATCTGGTGGAATTCGTCGGAATTGATGCCGCCGACCTGCTCGATCGAGCCGATATGGCGTTCATAAAGCTTGGCGACAACCTCGGCGATCGCCGCGCCCTTCGGGGTCAGGCTGACGCGCACCGAGCGACGGTCGACCCGCGAGCGCTGGTGATTGATGAAGCCGAGCTCCACCAGCTTCTTCAGATTGTAGGAGACGTTGGAGCCCAGATAATAACCACGCGAGCGCAGTTCGCCAGCGGTCAGTTCGGCATTGCCGATATTGAACAACAGCAGCGCCTGGATGGCGTTGATGTCGGACTGGCCCTTGCGGTCGAACTCGTCCTTGATCACGTCGAGCAGCCGGCGGTGCAGCCTTTCGACCAGCTGCAGCGATTCCATGTAAAGGGTGCGGATCGCATCCTTGCGCTCGTCTTTGACCGGTGTCGGCGGCTGCGTGGAACGCATCGTGTTCATATTGGTCTGCCTCTTCTGTGTGACGCCTGGTGATGTCTTTTTGCTCACCTTGGCCGCGACCATAGCGACGTCACATAAAATTCGACTTAAACCGCAGGCTTAACCAGTGGTTACGCGGCGCGTTCGAAAGAGAAGCTTAATTTGAGGTAAACGAATTGGTTAAGAAGCGGAGAAACCGAAAATAAATCCCGCAGGGGAAACCTTGCGAATATTTTGGAAAATCAGCGGTCCTGCCGAACGTCGCGCGCCTGCACGCGCAAGACAACGCGGAACGCCACATAAAGCAGCGCTACCGCGACATGCAGCGCCACCACCGAATATTTGGCGCCGAAATATTGCGGGAAGCCCGCATACATGATGACCTCGGTCACCGCGCACAGCAGCCAGATCACCCAGCCCCACGAGGTCAGCATCCACAGGCCGATGCCGGCGAAAGGGTAGAGCGCCGCCAGCATCGTCGCGGCGATCTGCCATTGCACCGGCATCAGGTCGAAGCGCCACAGCGCCCCGTCATAGACGCCGATCAGCCGCACCCAGTAGAGCGTGCCGAACATCACGCAATAGACGGCGATGATGCGGTGGAACCACCAGAAGGCCTGTTCGGCGACGCTTGGACGCGCAATCGCTGGGCTGTCGCGATAGACCATCAGACCTTGATCACAATTCCAGTTCCGCGCCGGGCAATGGCGCAAAATACGTGTCGATCCGCGCCTCGTCTATCTCCGCCAGCGTCGCCGGCGACCATTTTGGCGTATCGCCCTTGTCGACCAGAACCGCGCGGATGCCTTCGTAGAAATCATGGCCCTCCAGCATCCGGTTGAGGATGCGGAACTCCATTTTCATCGCCTCGTCCATGTCGAACATTTCCGCGTAGGTCACCTGCCGGAACGCGACGCTGACGCTGGTTGGCGACCTGGTTTCGATCACGCCAAGCGTTTTGGCCGCAAACTCGTCTCCCGCCTCCCTCGACTGGCGCAGGCTCTCGATCAGGTCGTTCAGGCTGCCGCGGGTGAAATGGTGGCCGATCAGGGCGGCGGTCGCCTCGTCGAGGCCCGGCGGCGGCTGGATCGCCAGCGGCGCCAGCACCGCGTCGGGATCGCCTGTCTCGATCACGCCCTCTTCGACCTTCGCCAGTTCGTCCGACCTCACCGCATGGGTCGCCAGTCCGGCGCGCAGCGTATCGCCAGGGCCGATGCGCGCGCCGGTCAGCCCCAGATAAATGCCGTAACCGCCCTTGACGCGCGACAGGAGATAGCCGCCGCCGACATCGGGAAAGAATCCGATGCCGACTTCCGGCATCGCAAACAGCGCCTTTTCGCCCAGCACCCGGTGCGAGCCGTGGAACGACAGGCCGACGCCGCCACCCATGACGATGCCGTCGATCAGCGCCACGACCGGCTTGGCGTAGCGGGCCAGATAGGCGTTCAGGCGGTATTCGTCGGCGAAGAACTGCGTCAGCTTCCGGCCTTCCCTGCCGGCGCGATAGACGTCCATGATGTCGCCGCCGGCGCAAAACGCCCTGCCCTCGCCCTTGACGATCACAGCCTTGACCGCGTCGTCTGCCTCCCACTGGCGCATCTTCTCGTCCATGCGCAGGATCATGTTGTGGGTGACGGCGTTCAGCGCCTTGGGCCGGTTCAGCGTCACCACGCCGGCATGGCCCCGCCTGTCGAACAGAATTTCCTGGTCGGCGTCGCCGCTCATCGTCTCGTCTCCAAAACTCCAGCTACCGGTATGGCGATGGGCGCGCGCGCGTCAATGGCGCGGGTGGGCAAGCCGGCGAGCCGCCCACAGCAAGATTGGTCTCGGCCGGCGGCTGTGCTATCAGGCGGCGGAACGAGGACCTGCCCGATGAACAAGCGCGAACACCCGATCAGGAGCCACCGCTCGGTCGACGAGATCACCGGCTCGCGCCGGCTGCGGCGGATGCGCAAGGCCGACTGGTCGCGCCGGCTGGTGCAGGAAAACCGGCTGTCGGTCGACGACCTGATCTGGACCATGTTCCTGACCGAGGGAGCTGGCGTGCGCGAACCCGTCCCGGCGATGCCGGGCGTGTTCAGGCTCAGCGTCGACGTCGCGGTCAAGGAAGCCGAACGCGCGGCGAGGCTCGGCATTCCGGCGCTCGCCACCTTCCCCAGGATCGACGCCGCCCGCAAGGACGTCGCCGGCTCGCACATCCTCGACGCCGACAATCTGATCAACCGCGCCACCCGCGCCATCAAGGCCGCCGTGCCCGACATCGGCGTCATCACCGACGCGGCGCTCGATCCGTTCACCTCGCACGGCCATGACGGCATCCTGCGCGACGGCGTCATCGTCAATGACGAGACGGTCGACCAGGTGGCCGCCGCTGCCGTGGTGCAGGCACAGGCCGGCGCCGACGTCATCGCGCCGTCCGACATGATGGACGGGCGCATCGGCGCGATCCGCGACGCGCTCGACGCCAACGGTTTCCAGGATGTGGCGATCATGAGCTACGCGACAAAGTTCGCCTCGGCCTTCTACGGCCCCTACCGCGACGCCATCGGCACGCTGGGCCTGCTCAAGGGCGACAAGAAGACCTATTACATCGACCACGCCAATTCCGACGAGGCGGTGCGCGAGGCCGAGCAGGACCTGGCGGAAGGCGCCGACATGCTGATGGTCAAGCCCGGCATGCCCTATCTCGACATCATCCGACGGCTCAAGGACGAGTTCGCCGTGCCGACCTTTGCCTATCAGGTGTCGGGCGAATATTCGATGATCGAGGCGGCGGCCGCCAATGGCTGGATCGACGGCGAAAAGGCGATGCTGGAATCGCTGCTGGCCTTCAAGCGCGCCGGATGCGACGGCATCTTGACCTATTTCGCGCCGCGTGTGGCCGAAATCCTCGCCGGCGGCTCGCGATAGGTCCGCCAGCCATCATGCGCACCCCGTTTCTCATCTGCGCCGGACTGGCCGGCGCGGCGGGCGTGGCGACGGCGGCCGCCGCCGCCCACACCGACGTCAGCAATTTTTCGGCGGCGTCGACCATGTTTCTGGCCCACGCCCCGGCGCTGCTGGCGCTCGGCCTGACCGCGACGGACAAGCGGCGGCCGGTCGACTATGCCGGCCTGGCGCTGGCGCTTGGCGTCGCGGTGTTTGGCTGCGATCTGCTGGCGCGGTACTATTTCGGCCACCGCCTGTTTCCGATGGCCGCGCCCACCGGCGGCCTGCTGATGATCGCCGGCTGGCTCGGCGTCGCCGCCGCGGCCATCGCAATGCGGCGCAGTCGATAGCTGGATAGGCGCACCCGTCGCCGGCAAATCCCAAAATCAGCGCCACCGCCTTGAATCGTCGGCCTGGCGCACCATCTTGCTGGGATCATGACCAAAATGACGACAGACGGCGATGCGCTCAACCCCAAACTGCGGGATGCGCGCGCGTTCGATGGCGTTTTGACCCGGCGCGTCTTCGCCTTTCTGATCGATTATCTGTTCATCGGATTGCTGCTCATCCCCGTGGGGCTTCTGGTCTTCCTGCTCGGCATCGTCACGTTCGGCCTCGGCTGGCTGCTGCTGCCGGCGCTCGGCATCGTGGTGGCGCTGCCCTATGTCGCGATGACGCTTGGCGGGCCCAACCAGGCGACGCCTGGAATGCGCATCTGTGGCCTGCGGATGGAGCGCCTGGATGGGTCGCGGACCGACTGGCTGCTGGCGATCGTCCACACCGTCCTGTTCTGGGCTTTCAACGCGGCGCTGACGCCGCTGATCCTGCTGGTCTCCTGGTTCACCGACGGCAAGCGCACCCTGCACGACGTGTTGCTCGGCACTGTGATCGTGCGCGACGACGCGTAACCCGCGCCGCCGCGATCCGCAGCGATTTTCCTTGACCTTTGTCGGCGTGGCGCGACAAGCTTCGCGCAACAGCGGGAGTCCATACTTCTCTCATGACGCAGCATTCGACACAGCCGTCGCAATTTTTCCTGACAGCCCCGTCGCCCTGCCCCTATCTCGACGGCCAGTTCGAACGAAAGGTGTTCACCCACCTGGTCGGCGAGCGCGCGCCGGAGATGAACGATCTCTTGACCCAGGGCGGTTTCCGCCGCTCGCAGAACATCGCCTATCGTCCCGCCTGCGAAACCTGCCGCGCCTGCGTCTCGGTGCGCATCCTGGCCGGCGAGTTCAAGCTGACGCGCAACATGCGCAAGGTGGTGCAGCGCAATTCCGACCTCATCGGCGCGCTGCACGACGCCGAACCGACGACCGAGCAATATTCGCTGTTTCGCACCTATCTCGACCGCCGCCACACCCGCGGCGGCATGTCCGACATGAGCGTGCTCGACTATGCGATGATGGTCGAGGACACTCATGTCGACACAAAAATCATAGAATACCGCAAGCGCGGCCCCGACAGTTTCATCACCGGCAAGGGGACCGGCGAACTGATCGCGGTGGCGCTGTCGGACAAGATGTCGGACGGCATGTCGATGGTCTATTCCTATTACGATCCCGACCTTGCCGACCGGTCGCTGGGCACGTTCATGATCCTCGACCACATCGCCCGCGCCCGGGCGCTCGGCCTGCCCCATGTCTATCTCGGCTACTGGGTCAACGGCTCGCGCAAGATGGACTATAAGGTGCGGTTTACGCCCCAGGAACATCTCGGTCCCAAAGGCTGGGACCGGTTCGACGGCCCGGCGGAGTGATCCCGGCGAATACGGGATTGCACCATTGTCGACGTCATCCAATCACATCAAGGGACTTGCGCTCGCCGCCATCGGCGGGCTTGCGCTGACCATCGACATCCCGCTGATCCGGCTGGCGGAGGGCGAGCCCTGGTCGATCCTCATGGCGCGCAGCATGACGACCTTTGTCGCCGCGATCGTCATCTGGACGGTGTGGCGCACGTTCGGCCGCGACGCCCCGGCGCTCATTCCCGGCAAGGCCGGGCTCCTCGTCGCCACCTTCTACGGCCTCGGCTCGATCACCTTCATCACCGCGGTCTACAACACCTCGACCGCCAATCTCGTCTTCATCCTCGCCTTCAACACCGCCTTCGCCGCGATCCTGTCATGGATCTTTCTCAACGAGCGCCCGGCGCGCCCGACGCTGGCGGCAATCGCGGCGATGATCGTCGGCGTCGCCATCATCGTCTGGGATTCGATCGGCACCGGAAACCTGTTCGGCGACTTCATGGCGCTGATGTCGGCGCTGTTGATCGCGTCCGCCATCACCGTGTCGCGCGCCAGCGGCAAGGACATGGGGTTTACGCCGCTGATCGGCGTGTTCTTCCCGGCGCTGGTTGCGCTCGCCATGGTGTCGGACGGCGGCTACCGCATAGACCATCCGGGGTGGATCATCTTCAACGGCGCCGTCGTCATGCCGGTCGCCTTCTATTGCCTGGCCGCGGCGCCGCGCTTCATTTCCGGGGCCGAGGTGGCGATGTTCTACCTGCTCGAAACCGTGCTGGCGCCGGTGTGGGTGTGGGTGATCTTTGCCGAGGCGCCCAGCCGCAACAGCCTTGTCGGCGGCGCGATCCTGATCGCCGCGCTGGCGGCGCATTCGATCTGGCAATTGCTCGACGGCCGGCGCAGGAAGCGCGCGGCGGCGGTGGTGGAATATCCGGTCTGATCGTTCAGCGGTCTACGTCATCGCCAGCCCGCAACTCCTCAAATATCCAGTCCCTGAACGCCTTCACTTTTGGCTGCCTCGTCCGGCCTTCCGGGTAGACCAGCCAATAGCCGCTGCCGTCCCAACTCACGTGGTCAAACGGCTGCACGAGCAGACCCGTCTTCAGCTCCCGGCGATAGAATTGGGGCGTCAACATGGCCACGCCGCCGCCTGTCGACGCGATGATCGCTTCGTATGACTGCGACCGCATGCCGACCCGCGCAGATTCGGACGGCTGCGACCACGGAATGCCAAAATCCCCGAACCAGGCCGGCCACCACGGGTCGGTGGGGTCGACCAAAGGCAGCCTCAAGAGGTCCGTTGGCTTCCTCACTCCACCGATCGTGTCAGCCAGCGATGGGCTCAACATCGGCGTGAACTTGGAAGGCAGCAACAATTCGGACTTCAGGCCCGGCCAGTCGCCAAGGCCGCCACGTATCTCGACATCGACGCCATCGCCAAGACCGACGCCGAACCTGGACGCGGTATCCAGTCGGAAAGCGAGCTTCGGATGCCGCAGTTGAAACGTCCGGATATGGCGCGCCAGCCAGCCAATCGCGAAAGTCGGAACCGTGCACACGATCAGGGTCCCGTCCGCCCCGCCCCGGGTCGCCGTCCAACCCTCTTCAAGCAGGCTGAACGCGTCCTGGGCCTTCGCCGCAAGCCGTCCGCCGGCTTCGGTCAATTGCGCCTGCCTGGGGCGCCGAACGATCAACTGGGTTCCCGCCCTCTCCTCCAGAAGCTTGATCTGGTAGCTGACGGCGGCCTGGGTGGTGCCCAAGTCCGCGGCCGCCTTGGTGAAACTGCCGAGCCTCGCAATCGCCTCGAAAGCCCTGATCGCCGTCAGCGGAGGCAAGTTGCGTCCCTTGGCCATAAGTTTTCCTTATGCGGTCTGCCTGAACTTGAATTGGAATTACCTCATCTCATCCGATTTTCCTATCAAGGAAATTTGAATCGTGAGGACGATGCGACAGCCTTTTCGGACCATCATTCGTTGTTGGCGACATCTGTTTCGCCGGCGCAGGCCGGGCGCAGCCGATCTTCTGCGCGGGAATGTCAACGCGCATGTCGCGCGGGATATCGGCCTTATCGACGGACGAGGCGGACTGCCGTCGGTAGATTGGACCAAGAACCAGGCCGACAACGCACAATTGTCGCCTGCGCGTTGCCAACGCGGCTGAGCTGAGCTACACGCCCGCCTCCCCCCTTGGGCGGCCTCGCTTCGCCGCGCATCCATCCACAAGAGTCCGCCATGCCCCGCCTCTTTTGCGGTGTCGATTTCGGCACCACCAACTCCACCGTCGGCCTGGCGGCGCCGGGCGCCGCGGCGGCGCTGGTCCCTGTCGAGGGCGACGACGTCACCATCCCGTCCGCCATGTTCTTCAGCTTCGACGACGGCAAGGTCCATTTCGGCCGCGACGGGGTCGGCCAATATATGGAGGGCGTCGACGGCCGTTTCATGCGGGCGCTGAAATCGATCCTCGGGTCCTCGCTGATGAAGGAGACGACGCTGGTCGGTCGCGACCGCCTCACCTTCCAGCGCCTGATCGGCCGCTTTCTCGAACATCTGCGCCAGAAGCTCGAAGCGCAGCCGGGCGGCGATCCTGACCAGGTCGTGTTCGGCCGCCCGGTGTTTTTCGTCGACGGCGACGCGACGGCCGACCGCGCCGCCCAGGACCAGCTGGACGAGGCGGCGCGCGGGGCCGGCTTTCGCCACATCGAATTCCAGTTCGAGCCGGTCGCCGCCGCGATGCATTTCGAGCGGTCGCTTGACCGCGAGGCGCTGGCGCTGGTGGTCGACATCGGCGGCGGCACCTCCGACTTCTGCGTGCTGCGGCTGTCGCCCGAACGCGCTGCCACGGCCGACCGGCGCGCCGACATCTTGAGCACGTCGGGCGTCCATGTCGGCGGAACCGATTTCGACCGCTGGATGTCGATCGCCACCGTCATGCCGCGGCTCGGGCTCGGCACGATGACGAAAGACGGCAAGCGCCATCTGCCGGTCTGGTATTTCAACGACATGGCCACCTGGCACCGGATCAACCAGCTCTACACGCCGAAAGTCGCGCGCGACATTCACGGCCTGATGCGCGAGGCGGCGGAGCCGGACAAACTCGCGCTCTACCAGCATGTGCTCGAACACCGTTCCGGCCACCGGCTGGCGGCCCGGGTGGAACAGGGCAAGATCGAGCTGACCGACGCGGATGCAGCCATCATCGGCCTCAAGGAGCCCGGCCTGTCGCTGGCCGTGCCGGTGACGCGCGCGGAGTTCGAGGCGGCCACGACCGATCTCGTCCGACGCATCGGCGCGGCGATCGACGAGGCGCTGGTCCAGGCCGGCGTCATCGCCGCCGACATCGACACGGTGATCCTCACCGGCGGCGGCGCGCTGGTGCCGCTGGTGCGCGCCGCGACCACCGCGCCGTTCGCCAATGCGACAATCGCCCAGTCAGACCGTTTCGGCTCGGTCGGGCTGGGGCTGGCGGTCGACGCCGCGCGCCGTTTCGGCTGAATGCGGCCGGCTACGAGCCGAACCGCCCCGTCCGTGGAAATCCCTTTGGCGCCATGCGCCCGGCGGCTGCGCGCTCGCCCAGCCATTCGGCCAGTTCGTCGCGCGTCTTGGTGAAGGTGCGGTCGGCCGAATCAACCCAGGTCAGCCCGTCGGCCATCGCAAAGGTCTTGATGTCGGCGATGCCGCCATCCTTGTAGCGTTGCAGCCTCACGCCCTTGCCGCGCGCCATTTCAGGCAATTGCTCGAGCGGGAACACCAGCAGCTTGCGGTTCTCGCCGACGATCGCCACGTGGTCGCCCGAGACGAAGATCAGCCTCGCCGCCTCGTCGGGCGACTTGACGTTCATCACCTGCTTGCCTTTTCGGGTGTTGGCGACGACTTCCTGCTCGGCGACGACGAAGCCGTAGCCTTCATGGCTCGCCACCAGCAGCTTGCGCGCCGGATCGTGGACGAAGGCGGTGACGATGTCGGCGTCATTCTCCATGTCGACGATGATGCGGATCGGTTCGCCATGGCCGCGGCCGCCCGGCAGCCGGTCGGCGCCGATGGTGTAGAATTTTCCGCCGGTGGTGAAGACGATCAGTCTGTCGGTGGTCTGGGCGTGGAAGGCCAGCTTGAGCTTGTCGCCTTCCTTGAACGTCAGCGCCGAAAAATCCGCCAGATGGCCGCGCATGGCGCGCAGCCAGCCCTTTTCGGACACGACGATGGTCACCGGCTCCTTCTCCACCATGGCGTGGTGAATGTCGTTGTCGTCGTGCTCGGGCGCGTCGGCAAAGGTGGTGCGGCGCTGGTTCAGGTCCTGGTTCTTGTCGGGGGAGTAGCGGTCGCGGGTCTGCTCGACCTGCCAGCGCACCGCCTGCCACTGCTTGCGGTCGGACGCCAGCAGCTTCTCGATCTCGTCCTTTTCAGCCGTCAGCGCATCGAACTCCTTGCGGATCTCGATTTCCTCGAGCTTGTGCAGGGCGCGCAGGCGCAGGTTGAGGATCGCCTCGGCCTGGACGTCGGTCAGGCTCCACCTGGCGATCATCACCTTCTTGGGCTCGTCCTCGAAGCGGATGATGCGGATCACCTCGTCGATGTTGAGGAAAGCGATCAGGAAGCCGCCAAGAATTTCCAGCCGGCGCTCGATCTCGGCCAGCCGGTGACGTGAGCGCCGCACCAGTACTTCCTTGCGGTGGTCGAGCCATTCCTGCAGCACGCCCTTCAGCGACAGGACGTTGGGCACCTTGCCGCGCGACAGCACGTTCATGTCGAGGCGGAAACGGGTTTCCAGTTCGGTCAGCTTGAACAGCGACTCCATCAACAGCGCCGGCTCCACCGTGCGGCTCTTGGGCGCCAGCACCAGGCGGATGTTCTCGTCCGATTCGTCGCGCACGTCCTCCAGCAGCGGCAGCCGCTTGTTCACCAGCAGGTCGGCGATCTTTTCGATCAGCTTCGACTTCTGCACCAGATAGGGGATTTCGGTGACCACGATCACCCAGGTGCCCCTGCCCTGGTCCTCGGTCTCCCAGCGGGCGCGCAGGCGGAAACCGCCGCGGCCGGTCTCGTAGGCGTCGAGGATCGCGGCGCGGTTGTCGACGACGATGCCGCCGGTGGGGAAATCCGGTCCCTGAACCAGCCCGTCATCGGCGGAATGCGACATCAGTTCCGACACCGCCGCATCGGGGTTGTCGATCAGCTTCAGCGCCGCGTTGCAGACTTCAAAGGCGTTGTGCGGCGGGATCGAGGTCGCCATGCCGACCGCGATTCCGGTCGAGCCGTTGGCGAGCAGGTTCGGGAACGCGCCGGGCAGAACCGTCGGCTCCTCGTTCTCCTCGTTGTAGGTGGGGCGGAAATCGACCGCGTCCTCGGTGATGCCTTCCAAAAGGTCGGTCGCCGCCACCGTCATGCGCGCTTCGGTGTAGCGCATCGCGGCGGGGCTATCGCCGTCGATATTGCCGAAATTGCCCTGCCCGTCGACCAGCGGATAGCGCACCGAAAAATCCTGCGCCAGGCGCGCCAGCGCGTCGTAGATCGACTGGTCGCCATGGGGATGGAACTTGCCCATCACGTCGCCGACGATGGCCGCGCTTTTCGAAAAACGCTGGCCCGGCTCCAGCCGCAGCAGCCGCATGGCGTGCATGATGCGGCGGTGCACCGGCTTCAGCCCGTCGCGCACGTCGGGCAGCGCCCGGTGCATGATCGTCGACAGCGCATAGGCCAGATAGCGTTCTTCCAGCGCCTTTCTCAGGTCGACCGGTTCAATGCCTTCGCCATCGCCCGAATCAGGCGGATTTGTCGATTTCCCCATGCGACGGGGTTAGAAGAGCAGCGTTTTGCGCGCAAGCCGATGCGTGCAAGTGCAGTGCGAACGCATCTTCAACCATTTCGCGAACGCCGCCATGGATTCGATCCTGTCCTTCTGGCACAACTGCATCCGACTTGGTTTCCGGCGGCCGCAAGAAAAGAAGGGAATTCGAATGACCCGGTTTCAAACCTCAGCGCTTCTTGTCGCGACAATCGCCGGCCTGACCCTTTCGTCGCCTGGCCGGGCGGAGGTGACCGCCGACGAGATCGGCAAGCGGCTGTCGAACCTGATCGAGCGGCAGTCCTTCAAGCTGACCTGGGATTCCATCGACGGATCGGCCGGCGATTTTGTCATGAGGGGCGTCAGGTCGGCGGCGACGCAGGGTGGTGCGGCGACGGTCCTCGGCGATCTACCGCTGCACAATGTGACCGAGATCGACGGCGGCGACTACCGCATCGGCGAGGTCGAATTTCCCGTCCTGATGATCAATCGCGAGGGCGTCAACATCACCATGAGCGACGTCGTTCTGGAGGGCGTGCTGCTGACCGGCGCGAACTCAACCGACCCGATGGCCGGCATCATGTTTTCCGAACGCGGGCGCATGGGCGAAGTGACGGCGACGAAGCGCGCAGACGTGGCTTTCCGTCTGACCAACTTGAATTACGCGGCGCAGCGCAGCAATGGCGGCTGGGACAACACCTACTCGGCCTCGGCCGAACGGTTCAGCAGCGATCTGTCGATGGCGAAAGATCCCCAGGTCCTGACCGCATTGACTGCGCTGCAACTGCTGCAGATCAACGGCAGGATGGAGATGCGTGGCAGCATGTCACTCAAGAGCGGTCGCTCCAGAATCGACCAGTTCGACATTACCTTCGACAACCAAGGCAAGATCGGGATGACCGCCGACATTGGCGGCTACACCCGCGAATTCTACGATGCGTTGAGCCAGATCCAGCAGTCGACGCTGAACGCCACGCCCGAACAGGCCCAGGCGCAGGGCTTGGCGATGTTCGGCCTGATGCAGCAGTTGACCCTGTCCGGCGCCTCGCTGCGCTATGACGACGCGTCCTTCGCCATGCGCGCGCTGGAAATGGCGGCCGCGACGCAAAACGCCCGCGCCGCCGATCTGCCGGGCACCGCCCAGATGCTGCTGCCGATGATGCTTGGGCAATACCTGCCGGCAGACATGGTCCAGCAGGTGACGACCGAGGTCGTCAAGTTCCTTGGCGACCCGAGGAACATCGAGATCAGGCTCAGCCCGGCGCAGCCGGTGCCGATGATGTCGCTGGCGGGCGCGGCCGCCGATCCGAAGGCGGTGGCGGCGACGCTGGGGCTGACGGTCAAGGCCAACCAATAGCGCAAAACGCCTGTCGGCGGGCTTACGCCTTCTTCGGCGGCAGCACGCGTAGCGCCAGTTCGTTCAGCTGCGTTGGCGTCGCCGCCGACGGCGCGTTCATCAGCAAATCGTAGGCCTGCTGGTTCATCGGGAACATGGTGATCTCGCGCAGGTTCCTGGCGCCGAGCAGCAGCATCACCACGCGGTCGACGCCGGCCGCCATGCCGCCATGCGGCGGCGCGCCATACTGGAAGGCGCGGTAGAGGCCGCCAAACCGTTCCTCGACCGTCTCGCGCGACAGGCCGACCATTTCGAACGCCTTGACCATGGTTTCGGGCAGATGGTTGCGGATGCCGCCCGACGCGATCTCGAAACCGTTGCAGACCATGTCGTACTGGAACGCCTTGATGGTCAGCGGGTCCTGGCCGTCCAACGCGTCGATGCCGCCCTGCGGCATCGAGAACGGGTTGTGGGCGAAGTCGATCTTCTTCTCGTCCTCGTTCCATTCGAAGAACGGGAAATCGACGATCCAGCACAGTTCGAAGCGGTCGCGGTCGACCAGGTTCAGATCCTCGCCCGCCTTGGTGCGCGCGTCGCCGGCGAACTTGTAGAACTTTGACGGATCGCCCGCGACGAAGAACGCAGCGTCGCCGTCGGCGAGGCCAAGCTGGGCGCGGATCGCGTCGGTGCGCTCGTCGCCGATGTTCTTGGCGATCGGGCCAGCGCCCTCCAGCCCCTCGCCTTCCTTGCGCCAGAAAATGTAGCCGAGGCCCGGCTGGCCCTCGCCCTGCGCCCAGGCGTTCATCCGGTCGCAAAAGGCGCGGCTGCCGCCGGTCCGCGCCGGAATCGCCCAGATCTGCGCCTTCGGGTCGTTGGCCAGGATGCCGGCGAACACCTTGAAACCGGAGCCGCGGAAATGTTCCGATACGTCCTGCATCTCGATCGGGTTGCGCAGGTCCGGCTTGTCCGAGCCGTAGAGCCGGATCGCCGTGTCATAGGGGATGCGGCGGAATTTTTGGGTCACCGGCTTGCCGTCGGCGAACGCTTCAAAAATGTTGCGCATCACCGGTTCCATGGTCTGGAACACGTCTTCCTGCTCGATAAAACTCATTTCGAGGTCGAGCTGGTAGAACTCGCCCGGCAGGCGGTCGGCGCGCGGGTCCTCGTCGCGAAAACACGGCGCGATCTGGAAATAGCGGTCGAAGCCGCTCATCATGATCAACTGCTTGTACTGCTGGGGCGCCTGCGGCAGCGCGTAGAACGTGCCGGGGTGGATGCGGCTCGGCACCAGGAAGTCGCGCGCGCCCTCCGGCGACGACGCGGTCAGGATCGGCGTCGAATATTCGGCGAAACCGGTCTCCGTCATCTGCCTGCGCATCTCGGCGATGATTTTCGTGCGCGCGACGATGTTCTTGTGCAGCGTGTCGCGGCGCAGGTCGAGGAAGCGGTATTTGAGGCGGATGTCCTCGGGATAGTCGGGCTCGCCGAACACCGGCAGCGGCAGTTCCTTGGCCGCCGACAGGATCTCGATTTCGCGCGCAAACACTTCGACCTCACCGGTCGGCAGGTTCTTGTTGATGGTCTCGGCGGTGCGCGCCTTGACCTCGCCGTCGACGCGGATCACCCATTCGCCGCGCACCTTCTCGGCGGTCTTGAACGCCGGCGAATCGGGATCGACGACGATCTGCGTCAGGCCGTAATGGTCGCGCAGGTCGATGAACAGCAGGCCGCCATGGTCGCGGACGCGGTTGACCCAGCCCGAAAGGCGGGTGGTGGCGCCTACATCCGACTTGCGGAGATCGGCGCAGGTGTGGCTGCGGTAACGATGCATGTCTTGAACCTGGTCCAGTCAGGGATTGAACGGGGACGTCGCGAAGCGGTCGCACCCCGGAAAAGCTGCGGGAAAAGCGCACCAACGCCCCGCTTTGTCAAGAAGAAGCGGCGTTTGTGGCCCAATGCCTTGCCAACAAGGGGCTGTCATTGATCAACTGGCGCACGACGCGCAGATTCAAAACGAAGCCCTCGCCTTGTCCTCGATCCGCCCGCTGATCCCGTTGCTTCTCGCCGCCGGCATCCTGCTCGGCGGCAACGGGCTGCAAAGCACGCTGATCGCGCTGCGCGGCGCCAGGGAAGGCTTTTCGCCCGCCCTGATCGGCTTCATGGGCACCGCCTATTTCATCGGCTTCCTGATCGGCTGCCTCACCATCACCCGGATGATGCGGGCGGTCGGTTATGTGCGCTCCTTCGCCTCGCTTGCCGCGATCGCCTCGGCCGGCACGCTGATCCTCGTCCTGTTCATCGACCCGCTGGTGTGGATTTCGGTGCGGTTTCTCGCCGGCTTCGCGTTTGCCGGCCTGTTCACGGTGATGGAAGCGTGGATCAATTCGGCCGTGACCAACCAGAACCGGGCGCGCGCGCTCGCCATCTACCGCGTCGTCGACATCGGCTCGGTCACCGGCGCCCAGTTCATCATCCCGGTGGTCGGCGTCGACGGTTTCGCCATCTTCGCCATCATGTCGATCATGCTGACGCTGTCGCTGGTGCCGGTGTCGCTGGGCGACCGCTCCAATCCAAGCGCTCCCGGAGACATCAAGCTCGACATCCGCCGCGCCTGGTCGATCTCGCCGCTGGCGGCCATCGGCTGCATCGGCGTCGGCGTCACCAATTCCGCCTTCCGCTCGCTGTCGCCGGTCTATGCCGAGCAGCTCGGCATGTCGGTCACCGACGTCGTCACCTTCATCACCTGCGGCATCATCGGCGGCGCGCTGATCCAGTATCCGCTCGGCTATCTGTCCGACCGCCGGGACCGGCGCACCGTCATCCTGGGCGCAACCGTCGCCGCCATGGTTGCGGCGCTGGCGCTGGTCTACCTCGCCGGAACCGACCCGCTGCACAATTTCGTGCTGGTCTTCATCTTCGGCTCCTGCGCCATGCCGATGTATTCGCTGTGCGCGGCGCACGCCAACGACCGCGCCGGCCCGGGCGAGTTCGTGCTGATCAACGCCGCATTGATGCTGTTCTATTCGGTCGGCGCGGTGTTCGGGCCGACGGCGGCGGCGACGCTGATGCAGGCGCGCGGTCCGGTGGCGCTGTTCGAGTTTTCGGCGGCGGTCTACCTCGTGCTGGCGCTGGTCACCGGCTGGCGCATGGTCGCGCGCTCGCCGGTGCCGGCCGAGCGGCAGGGCCGGTTCGTCGCGCTCTTGCGCACCTCGACCCTGTTCTCGAAGCTGACCCGGCGCGGCAGGAACCCGGGCAAATCGACGACCGACGCTTGACGGGTCGGGCAGCGGCTGAAAGGAGTGGTGCAACTCCGCTTTCAGAATGACGTCCATGCAGTTGATTACGAATCAGAATGACCTTGTCGACGCGATTGCGACGCTGTCACAGTCCGACTTCGTCACCGTCGACACCGAGTTCATCCGCGAAACCACCTTCTGGCCCGAACTGTGCCTGATCCAGATGGCGGCGCCGGGCGTCACCGCGCTGATCGACCCGCTGGCGCCGGACATCGACCTGCAACCCTTCTTCGACCTGATGGCCAACGAGAAGGTCCTGAAGGTCTTTCACGCCGCCCGCCAGGACATCGAAATCGTCTTCCACCGCGGCGGACTGATCCCGCACCCGGTGTTCGACACCCAGATCGCCGCCATGGTCTGCGGCTTCGGCGACAGCGTTTCCTATGACCAACTGGTGCAGCGCATCACCGGCACCCAGCTCGACAAGTCGTCGCGCTTCACCGACTGGCGGCACCGGCCGCTGTCCGACAAGCAGCTGACCTATGCGCTGGCCGACGTCACCTACCTGATCGACGTCTATCTCGACCTCAAGGCCCGGCTGGAGAAGCGCGGCCGCGCCCACTGGCTGAACGAGGAGATGGACGTCCTGACCTCGCGCGACACCTACGACATCAAGCCGGAGGATTCGTGGCGGCGGCTGAAGATGCGGGTCAAGAAGCCGATCGAACTGGCGGTGTTGCAGAAGACCGCCGCCTGGCGCGAGCGCGAGGCGCGCGAGCGCAACGTGCCGCGCAGCCGCGTCATCAAGGACGACGCGCTATATGAAATCGCCCAGCAGCAGCCGAAGGACGCCGCCGCCATGGCCAGGCTGCGCTCGATCCCGAAAGGCTGGGAGCGGTCGTCGGCCGCCGCCGGCCTGATCGCGGCGGTCAACGAGGCGCTGGCGCTGCCGAAGGAGGATCTGCCGAAGGTGACGCGGCCGCCGCAGCCCAGCGAGGGCGCCAATGCGGCCGCCGAAATTCTCAAGGTGCTGCTGCGCATCGTCGCCGAAAAGCAGGGCGTCGCGCCAAAAATCCTGGCGTCGGGCGACGACATCGACCGGATCGCCGCCGACGGCGAGAACGCCGATGTCGACGCCATGCATGGCTGGCGGCGCGACGTGTTCGGCGACAAGGCGCTGAAAATGATCAATGGCGAACTGGGCATCCGCTTCGAAAAGCGGCGGATCGCGGTGTTCGACATCGACACGGCCGGCGACGCCGCGCCGGGCTGACGCGCTACCCTGCCACCAGGCGCAGGGTTTTTCCGGTGACGCGGGCAAGCTGCGCGACGCGGCCATTGGGCCGCTCGCCGAGCAAAGCCTCCAGCTCGCGCGGCACAACCAGCGACAGCGATCCGTCCTCGTGCTTGTCCCAGCGCAGCCGCGGGATGACGCCCGGCATCGACGCCGACAGCAAATAGACCACCCGCATCATCGCGCCGATCAGCCTGGCGCGCTCGATGTAGCGCGGCGGTGCGAGCTTGATGATCTCCGGCGCCGCCGCATCGTCGATCAGTCCCTCGTGGCGGTAGAGATTGACCAGCGCGATGAACACCCGGCCGGGATGGTCGACGCCGATGAACGATGCGTTGGAGATGATGTTGAGCGACTGCACGCCGCGATATTCGGGATGGGCGCGCCAGCCGATGTCGGCCAGCAGGCAGGCGGCGCGGCGGTAGCGCGCCTCCTCCTCGGTCTCGTCGATGCCGAACGCGGCGAATGTGCGGCCGGTCCATTCCACCAGTTCGTGGGCATGGGTGACCGAGCGGGCGCGCAGGATCGCCAGTTCCTCCGACGACGAGATCAGCGGGTCGGCCTTCTGCTCCTGCGGCGACAGCAGCGAATACAGGAATCCCTCGCGCACGCCGAGCGCCGACACGATGATGCGGCCAGGCTTCATGGTGCGGATGATCTCCTGCAGCACGATCGCGCCGTAGGCGAGCAGCGAGCGGCGGCTTTTCGAGATGCGCTCGATGCCCTTCATCTTCTCGACCTCGCCGCGCGCCACCTGCTTGAGGAAGCCGTCGAGACCGTCCAGCTCCATCTCGTAATGGTGCATCACGTGCAGCGGATAGCCGCGCGCCGTCATGTGCAGGCGGGCGAGGTTTCGCCATGTGCCGCCGACGCAATAGAAGGTGCGGCCCTGCCCGCCGTCCAGCACCCTGGCGCGCGCCAGTTCCTTGCGCACGATCTTGGCGGCGGCCTGCACCGAGCCTTTGGACATGTCTTCCAGCCGCAGGCCGCCGAGCGGCAGGGTGATGCCGCCGCCGATCTCCTCGCCCCTGACGTCGATCAGTTCGAGGCTGCCGCCGCCGAGGTCGCCGGCGATGCCGTCGGCGGGATGGAAGCCGGAAATGACGCCAAGCGCCGAATAATACGCCTCCTCCTTGCCGGTCAGCACCCGGATCTCGGCGCCCAGCACCTCCTCAGCCTGGCGGATGAAGTCGGGGCCGTTCTCGGCCTCGCGCGCCGCGGCGGTGGCGATGACATAGAGCTGTTGGGCGCCGGCCTGGTCCGACAGGGCGCGGAAGCGGCGGAATTCCTCCATCGCGCGGCGCACCGCTTCGGGGTCGAGGCGGCCGGTCGAGACGATGCCGCGGCCAAGACCCGCCAGCATCTTCTCGTTGAACAGCACCGTCGGCGAACGGGCGATCCCCTCATAGACGACAAGGCGGATCGAGTTCGACCCGATGTCGACGACCGAGATCGGCCGGCGGCCCTGGAGCCGCCCCTGCGATTCGGAGATCATGCTTTGTTCGACGCTTTCGCCTTGGCCCGTTTCTTGTGCGCGATGCGTTTGGGCGCATTCGATTTCAGGGCGTCACCGCGACCGGACAGGCTGGGATTCGTCATGAAGTATTCCTGCGCATTGAAAGGTTCTTCTGCCTCGTCGCGCGTGACGCGCCGGGAAGTGCCGTCCGGCAATACTTCGAAACTCTGCTGATTGTCCATGATGTTGCCGAGCATGATCTGGCCCAGCACCTGCTCGTGCACGGTGGCGTTGACGATCGGCACCATCAGTTCGACGCGGCGGTCGAGATTGCGCGGCATCAGGTCGGCGGAGGCGATGTAGACAATCGCCTCGTCCGACGGAAGTCCGTGGCCGTTGCCGAAGCAGTAGATGCGGCTGTGCTCCAGAAAGCGCCCGACGATCGACTTGGCGCGGATATTGTCGGACAGGCCCGGCACCTGCGGCCGCAGGCAGCAGATGCCGCGCACGATCAGGTCGATCTCGACGCCGGCCTGGCTGGCGCCGTAGAGCGCGTCGATGATCTGCGGGTCGACCAGCGAGTTCATCTTGAGCCAGATCTGCGCCGGACGGCCGGCCCTGGCGTGCTCGATCTCGGCGGCGATGTGGTCGAGCATGCGCTTGCGCAGCGTGAACGGCGACACCGCGATCACCATTTTTTCCGCCGGTTCGGCGTAACCGGTGATGAAATTGAAGATCTGCGACACGTCGCGGGCGATGGCGGGATCGACGGTGAAATAGGACAGGTCGGTGTAGATGCGGGCGGTGATCGGGTGGTAATTGCCGGTCCCCAGATGCACGTAGGAGCGCAGCCGCTGGTCCTCGCGGCGCACCACCAGCGACATCTTTGCGTGCGTCTTCAGCTCGACGAAGCCGAACACCACCTGTACGCCGGCGCGTTCGAGATCGCGCGCCCAGCGGATATTGGCCTCCTCGTCGAAGCGGGCCTTCAGTTCCACCAGCGCCGTCACCGACTTGCCGGCCTCCGCCGCGTCGATCAGGGCGCGCACGATCGGGCTATCGTTTGAGGTGCGGTAGAGCGTCTGCTTGATCGCCACGACGTCCGGGTCGGCGGCGGCCTGGCGCAGGAACTGCACCACCACGTCGAAAGATTCATAGGGGTGGTGGACGATGATGTCCTTTTCGCGGATCGCCGCGAAGCAGTCGCCGCCGTGCTCGCGGATGCGCTCGGGAAAGCGCGGATTGTAGGGCTTGAACTTCAGATCCTCGCGCGGCACCGCGACGATCTCGGAAATCTGGTTGACGGCGAGCAGGCCGTCGATGATCGAGACGCGGCTGGCGGGCACGCCGAGTTCGGTGGCGACGAATTCGCGCAGTTCGGCGGGGATCTCGTCGTCGAACTCGATGCGGATCACCGACCCCCGGCGGCGGCGTTTCAGCGCCGTCTCGAAAAACCGCACCAGGTCTTCGGCCTCTTCCTCGATTTCGATGTCGGAGTCGCGGATGATGCGGAACGTGCCAGACCCCTGCACCTCGTAGCCGGGGAACAGATGGCCGATGAACATCGACACCACGTCCTCCAGCCGCGCGAAGCGCACGCAGTCGCGATGGTCCGGCAGGCGGATGAACCGGCGCAGCGCCACCGGCAGGCGCAGCAGCGCGATCATGTCTTCCTGGTCGCGGCGGTTGTGCAGTTGCAGCGCGATGGAGAAGCCGAGATTGGGAATGAACGGAAACGGATGCGCCGGGTCGATCGACAGCGGGGTGAGCACCGGATAGATCGCCTCGAGGAAATGCCCTTCCAGCCAGTCCCGCTCCTCGTCAGACAGGCTTTCGGAGCGCACCACCTCGATGCGGGCGTTTTCCAGGAGGCCAAACAGCAGCGACAGGCTGACCTGCTGGTCGGCCTGCAGGCGGCTCACCTCGACCAGCAGCTGGTCGAGCTGCTGTTCGGGCGTGCGCCCGTCGGCGCTCGGCGTGGTGATGCCGGCGCGCACCTGGCCGGCGAGGCCGGCGACGCGAACCATGAAGAACTCATCGAGATTGGCGGCCGAGATCGACAGGAAGCGCACCCGTTCGAGCAGCGGATGGTTGTCGTTTTGCGACTCCTCGAGCACCCGCCGGTTGAACTGCAGCCAGGAAAACTCGCGATTGACGTAGCGGCTCGGATCGCCATCGCCAAGCGCGGCCGCTGACGCCGCGTCCGAAGTGAAGTCCGTGCCGACCGATGTGTGCTCGTTCATTGTCCCTGCTCGAATTGGCTCGTCCGCCCGCGCCGCGCGCATAGGTCTCGGCGTGATCCTAGAGCAATTCCGGTGAATATGGCATCGCTCTGTTTGTCCGATGGCGAGACGATCCACGAGGAAGGCGGCGCCGGACGATGTGGTTCATCGGCCAGGTCCGCATGACGACGTGGGCGTCCGCCAGCGGCAAACCCTTCCCGTCGAATTGCCATTCGCAATTCGACAGACAAATATTTCCTGCCGATCAAACTTGCCCCGCTGCGCAGCAGCGGGGTTTGATCGGTGGACCGGGTCCATTTGGCCCAAATCCATCGGGCTTCGCTTGTCCGCGCCACCAGCCCGGCCTGCTCCGAAGCCCTCGACCTTGGGCCAAATGCCCTCCGGCAGAGTGATCCAATATTCGCCGGAATTGCTCTTGCCGGCTTCATTGCTTCTTGACAGGGTTTTGCGACACGATCATTGCGGCGGCTTGCAATGGTGTGCAATTTGGGCGAAACGCCGACCGACAACGATCAGGTGACCGCGATGGCTGGACATGCCGTTCCACATTTTCACAATGACGCCGGACACCGGGCGATTTCGGTCGGCGCCCACGAGTTTATGTGCGTCGGCGCCAATCCGCCCTTCGACCATCCGCATGTCTATCTCGACATGGGCGGCGATTCGGAAAAAGTGTGCCCGTATTGCTCGACGCTGTACCGCTACGACCCGAGCCTGAAGGCGACCGAGAGCGTGCCGCCCGGATGCGTCTACACGCCGCGCGCCGCCTGATCCCGATGTCCCATGGCTGACCGCGAAGAATTATCGCGTCACATTCTGGTCGCCGGCGGCGGCATCGCCGGCCTGACCACCGCGATCGCCTTTGCGGCGCGCGGATTCTCTGTCCGGCTGTTCGAACGCTCCCCCGATCCGCAGGAACATGGCGCCGGCCTGCAGATGTCGCCCAACGCCACCGGCATCCTCGACCGGCTCGGCGTGCTTGCCCGCCTCAGGGGCGCGGCGCTGCAGCCAAACGACGTGCTGCTGCGCGACGCCCGGTCGCTTGGCGAGATCGCCCGCGTGCCGCTTGGCGACGCGGCCACCCGGCGCTGGGGCGCGCCCTATCTGGCGCTGCACCGGGCCGACCTGCACGCGGCGCTGATGACGGTCGCCTCGCGTGACGACAATATCGAGATCGTCACCGGCGCGACGGTGCGCGACGCCGCCACGCATCCGCACGGCGTCACTGCGTCTGTCGACGTCGGCGGACGCGTCAGGGAAGCCGCCGGCCGGCTGCTGGCGCTGGCCGACGTAGTGTGGTCCGCCAATCGCCGGCTGGTCGGCGCGGCGTCCGACAGCGCCTTTACCGGCCGCGTCGCCTGGCGGGCGACACTGCGCTCCGGCGCCGGCGCGCTCGCCGGCCTCATCGCCCCCGACAGCGTCAACGCTTTCCTGCACCCGCGCGCCCATCTCATCGCCTACCCGATCCGCGGCGGCGCTTCGGTCAACCTCGCAGCCTTCGCGCACGGACCGGCGACCGACAGCGCCTGGGCGAAGACGGCGGACGTCGCCGCGCTCGCAAATGCCTTTTCGGGCGCTGACGACGCCCTGCTGCGGCTGCTGCGCGAAGCCGGGCCATGGACGGTCTGGCCGATCCACACCGTCGATCCGGCGTCGCCGTGGATCGATCCCGCCGGCATCGTCACGGTCGGCGACGCCGCGCATGCGATGACGCCGTTCGCCGCCCAGGGCGCGGCGCTGGCGATCGAGGACGCCTATGTGCTGGCCGAAAACGTCGCCGCGCAGCCGCACGCCGTCTCCATCGCGCTGGTGCGCTACGAGCGCGAGCGGCGTGAGCGCGTCGCTGCGGTGGCGCGGCGCGGCCAGCTGAACGAATTCGCCTGGCACGCGGGGATGCCGGTCAGCCTCGCCCGCAACCTGTTCCTGCGGCTGCGCGGGCCCGACCGCCTCGCCGCCGACATGGACTGGCTCTACGGCTGGAAGCCGCCGGCGGCGGCATAAGCGGCAGCGGTCAGCGTACCGGCGGCGCGTCGATCAGATCCGGCGGGCCATCGTGCAATTTCAGCGACCAGGACAGGGTCTGCGGCAGCGGGTTCCACAGGCCGGTCTGCAGGCCGCCTTGCCGCAGGATGGCGCTGGTCCAGGTGTTGCAGCCGCGCAGCGCGGAAAACCAGCCATTGGCTTCATAGAAACGGTCGAATTCGCCATAGCCCGCGCCCGGGATCAGTACCGGTTCGTTGTCGGAACCGGTCGCGAGACTGGCCTCGACGGCGGCAACCATCCGCTCCAGTCGCGCAGGCGCGACCTGCATCGAGACCACCGACGGATGCGACGTGTCGATTGCGCCGGCAAGCGCCACATGCAGCACCGACCGGTCGACGGTCAGCGCCTTGATCACCGGCATCGGCTTCAGATCGCCCCATGTCGGCGTTTCGAGATAGAAGGCGCGGCCACCCCAGCCGACGACGATCCACCGCAGATCGGGCGACGACAGCGGCAGTCCCGCGTTCGCCAGGAACGAGAACCGTTCGACGATGTCGGGATCGGCGGGAAACGCGATGTCGGTGTGGATCGGATTGGCCAGCATCAGCACCGGCCGCCTGGCGTTGATCGCGGCGTCGCCACTGTCCGCGATCAGCGGGCGCGGGACCAGCGTCCCGGCGACAGGGGCCAGCACGACAACCGCCAACACGGCAAGCGCCACTTTCCAGCGGCGCTTCACGCGGCCAACGCCCCCGTTTGCCGATCCTGCTCAGTGCAGAATCTGGCTGAGGAACAGTTTGGTGCGCTCGTGGCGCGGATTGTCGAAGAATTCGGCCGGCGTGTTCTGCTCGACGATCTGGCCCTGATCCATAAAAATCACCCGGTTGGCGACTTTGCGCGCAAAGCCCATTTCGTGGGTGACGCACAGCATGGTCATGCCTTCCTCGGCCAGGTTGACCATCGTCTCCAGCACTTCCGAAATCATTTCCGGGTCGAGCGCCGAAGTCGGTTCGTCGAACAGCATGATGTGCGGGTTCATGCACAGCGAGCGCGCAATCGCCACGCGCTGCTGCTGGCCGCCCGACAACTGGCCGGGATATTTGTTCGCCTGTTCGGGGATCTTGACCCGGTTCAGGAAATGCATCGCCGTTTCCTCGGCCTGCTTCTTCGGGATTTTTCGCACCCACATCGGCGCCAGCGTGCAGTTTTCCAGAATGGTCAGGTGGGGAAACAGGTTGAAATGCTGGAACANNACCATGCCGACCTCGCGGCGCACCTCGTCGATCTTCTTCAGATCGTTGGTGAGTTCGGTGCCCTCGACGATGATCTTGCCCTTCTGGTGTTCCTCCAGTCGGTTGATGCAGCGGATCAGCGTCGACTTGCCCGATCCCGACGGCCCGGCGATGACGATGCGCTCGCCGCGCATGACCTTGAGATTGATGTCCTTGAGGACGTGGAAATCGCCATACCATTTGTGCATGCCGATGATCTCGACGGCGACATCGGTCGCCGACACCGTCATCTTCGACCGGTCGACCGACAGGTCATCGGCCCGGGCAGCGTTTTCGGTGAGCATGGGATTCCCCCTATCGTTTGTGGCCGGTGTCGAGCCGGCGTTCCATTGAGATCGAATAGCGCGACATGCCGAAGCAGAAGAGCCAGAAGACGAAGCCTGCAAAGACGAGACCCGACATCGGCGTCTGCGGCGAGGCCCAGTTGGAGTCGGAGAAGTTCTGGCGGACGATGCCAAGCAGGTCGAACATGCCGATGATCGACACCAGCGAGGTGTCCTTGAACAGGCCGATGAAGGTGTTGACGATCGCCGGGATCACCAGCTTGAGCGCCTGCGGCAGCACGATCAGGCCCATTTTCTGCCAGTAGCCGAGACCGAGCGAATCGGCGCCCTCATACTGTCCCTTGGGCACCGCCTGCAGGCCGCCGCGGATGACTTCCGCCATATAGGCCGATGCGAAGATCGACACCGCGATCAGCGCCCGCAGGAACTTGTCGAAGGTGGTTCCCGGCGGCAGGAACAGCGGCAGCATCACCGAGGCCATGAACAGCACCGTGATCAGCGGCACGCCGCGGATGGTCTCGATGAAAATCACCGACAGCATCTTGATCACCGGCAGTTTCGAGCGCCGGCCAAGCGCCAGCACGATGCCGAAGGGCAGCGACACCGAGATGCCGACAAACGACAGCACCATCGTCACCAGCAAGCCGCCCCACACGTCGGTCGGCACGTAACGCAGTCCGAACGAACCGCCGACCAGCAGGAAATAGGCGACGATCGGGAAGACGATGAAGAACAGCAGCGCGTTCAGCCCCTTGCGCGGCACGCGCGACAGCAGGAGCGGCACGAGCAGCGCGACAAACATTGCCGCCACCAGCAACACCCGCCAGCGTTCCTCGACTGGATAGCGCCCATACATGAACTGCGAGAATTTCGCGTTGACGAAAGCCCAGCAGGCGCCCGACCAGCCGTCGGGCTGGAGCCCGCCCTGCGACACCGTCGTGCACACCGACCGGTCCGGTCCGGTCCATGCCGCCTGGATGAAGGCCCAGTTGATGAAAGGCGGCAGCAGCCAGGCGATCAGCAGCAAGCCGATCACCGTCAGGATCGAGTCGGTGGTCGACGCGAACAGGTTTTGTCTCAGCCAGTGGCCGACGCCGCGCTCGCCGGCCGGCGGCGCCGAGGCGATGATCATTTCGGAGCGGACGTAGGAGAGATCGTGCTGTTGCATCGCTTATCTCTCCACCAGCGCCATCTTGGCGTTGAACCAGTTCATGAACAGCGAGGTCAGCAGGCTCAGGCTGAGATAGACCGCCATCCAGATCACCACGATCTCGACCGCCTGGCCGGACTGGTTGAGGATTGTGCCGCCGATCGCCACCAGATCGGGGAAGCCGACCGCGATCGCCAGCGAGGAATTCTTGGTCAGGTTGAGATACTGGCTGGTCAGCGGCGGAATGGCGATGCGCAACGCCTGGGGAATGATCACCAGCCGCAGCGCCTTGCCACGGCTCAGGCCAAGCGCCGACGAGGCCTCGGACTGGCCGCGGTTGACGCCGAGAATGCCGGCGCGCACGATTTCGGCGATGAAAGAGGCGGTATAGAACGACAGCGCCATGTAAAGCGCCAGGAACTCCGGCTTCACCTGGCTGCCGCCGGTCAGGTTGAAGGTGCCGAGCACCGGATATTCGAAACTGAGCGGCATGCCGGCGACCAGATAGGCGATCAGCGGCAGGCCGATGAGCAGTCCGAGCGACGTCCACAGAACCGGAAACTGCTCGCCGGTCGCCATCTGGCGCGCCTTTGCCCGGCGGGCGACAAACCAGCTCAGCCCAATCGCCACGACAATGGCGGCGCCGATCAGCCACGCCCCCTCGCCCCAGATCGCCTTCGGCAGGAAGAAACCGCGACTGTTGAGAAAGGCGCCAAACGGCAGGTCGATGGACTCCTTTGGCTGCGGCAGCACGGCCAGCACGCCGAAATACCAGAAAAAGATGACAAGCAGCGGCGGGATGTTGCGGAACAGTTCCACGTAGCACATGCAGATTTTTGAGATCAGCCAGTTGCTCGACAGCCGCCCGACGCCGACAAGGA
Organism: Phyllobacteriaceae bacterium UBA1940; assembly: GCA_002336975.1. GTDB lineage: Bacteria > Pseudomonadota > Alphaproteobacteria > Rhizobiales > Rhizobiaceae > Mesorhizobium_A. The sequence goes on along the minus strand of DDFA01000142.1, from coordinate 2,296 downwards.
AACCCAGGATCGTCGCGGTGATAATGCCAAAAACCGCAACATAGAGGGTGTTCAGGAACCCGATCAGCAGCGCCCGGGCATAGGTATTGTCTTCGGTGTATTCGATCAGGCTGGTGGAGATCGGAAAGCCGGCGCGGCCGTTGAGGAATTCGAAGCCTGACGCAATGCCCGCCCGGCGCAGATTGGTGATGGTGTTGTCGACGATCCACCACACGAACAGCGCGAGCGCCACAAACACGACGGCTTGATAGATCAGGCCCCGGATTTTCGGGTCGTTCAGTGGCGACGAGCGTTGGGCCCTGCCGCCGTCAATTGCGTCCTGCGAAGCCATCGCGTCCCCCCCGAATACGGCCGTGTGGACCGGGAGAGAGGCTCTCCCGGTCCGTTTCACGCGGATGCGATGCTTAGCGGATCGGCGGTGCGTATTGCAGGCCGCCCTTGTTCCAAAGGGCGTTCAGGCCGCGGGCGATCTTGAGCGGGCTGCCCTGGCCGACATTGCGCTCGAACACTTCGCCGTAATTGCCGACATGCTTGACGATGCGCACGACCCAGTCGTTGGTGAGGCCGAGATCGGTGCCGAGCTTGGTGCCTTCCTCCATGCCGAGGATACGCTTCACCTCGGGGTTGGAGCTGTTCTTCATCTCCTCAACATTGGCCTGGGTGATGCCGAACTCCTCGGCGATGATCATCGCGTTCAGGGTCCACTTGACCACGTCGAACCACTGGTCGTCGCCCTGGCGCACGGCCGGGCCGAGCGGCTCCTTGGAGATGATTTCCTTGAGCACGACGTGATCGTCGGGCGCCGCCATCTTCAGGCGGGTCGAATACAGGCCCGACTGGTCGGTGGTGTAGACGTCGCAGCGGCCGGTGTCATAGGCCTGTTCGGTGGCTTCGAGCGCCTCGAACACGACCGGGTTGTACTGCATGTTGTTGTTGCGGAAGAAGTCCGCCAGGTTCAGCTCGGTGGTGGTGCCGGTCTGCACGCAGATCGACGCGCCCGACAGTTCCAGCGCCGACTTGACGTTCGGCAACTTCTTGGCGTTGATCATGAAGCCCTGGCCGTCATAATAGTTGACGCCGGCGAAGTTGAAGCCGAGCGACGTGTCGCGGCTGAGCGTCCAGGTGGTGTTGCGCGACAGCACGTCGATTTCGCCCGACTGCAGCGCGGTGAAACGTTCCTTGGCGTTGGTCGGCACGAACTTGATCTTGGACGGGTCGTCGAAGATCGCCGAGGCGATGGCGCGGCACATATCGACGTCAAGACCGGACCATTCGCCCTTGTCGTTGGGCGCGGCGAAACCGGCGAGGCCGGTGTTGGTGCCGCAGTTCAGCACGCCACGCGCTTTCACGTCGTCGAGCGTTCCAGCCGATGCGGCGCCGGCCGCAGCCACGAGGGCCGCGGCGCCGATCAGGCTCGAAATCAGTTTGGTCTTCATGTTCAGGAACCCCTTATTGTTCTACGTTCCGGGCGTTTATCGCCCTTTCCATTCCTCAACCGGCAAGCCACGGCGTTCTCCCAACGCCTCGAATGCAGTCGGTCCACGCGGCAGCCACCCGACTTCCCGGCATGGCGGCATCGAAGGCGATAATTCTGACGAGGTCAAGCCTTTCGGCAGTTAGTCGGTTGAAACTCCGGGAATAAATGTTGCGCCGCGAAGCAACGCCCGGTCGTCTCTCACCTGACGCGAGGGATCATTTTCCCCGGCGCAGCGCCAAATGCGAGCCTGCGTCTGGCGAGCAGGCGCGCCAGCCAGAGCGCAAACAGCGCGCCGATCAGATAGCCGATGACGATGTCGGACAGGTAGTGCCGCAACGCGACGACACGGGTCGATGCGAAGAAGACGCCGGCAGCCATGATCGGGGCCGCGGCGCGTGGAAACCACAGCGAAAGCACGGTCGCCAGCGCCCCGCAGGTGGCGGCATGGCCCGACGGGAAACTGGCGTATGGACCGGTTCCGTTGAACGGATCGAACTGGAACGCGCCGCCGAGGTCGTAGAGATGCGGTCTGGCGCGCCCGACGGCGTCCTTGAGCGAATTGACGATAATCTGCGGCAAGCCGATTGCGGCGGCGGCAAAACCGGCCTGGCCAAACAGAAGCGACAGGCGCAGACGCCGCGGCCTGTCCATCGCGCCGTAGTCGAGCGCGCCAAGCGCAAGAAACACGGCAAGCGCCGGGTAGACATACCACTTTCCAAGGCCGACATCGGTTATCGCGACCATTGCACGGGCAAACGGTCCGCGACTGGCGCGCGCCAGTTCGGCGACCTGTGTATCGACGAGCGCCGCCGCCGCGCC
>DDFA01000100.1:40589-41053 GCA_002336975.1 Phyllobacteriaceae bacterium UBA1940 | reverse complement strand
GGACCGGGCGTGGCGGGTTTTTGGTCGCCGCCCGACATTGGCGTCGCCTCGCCGCCGGGTTTTGCGGGCGCGGCCGGGGCGTCGTCGCGCGCGAACACTTTTCGGCCGCGCCTGCGCTTGCGCCGTTTGCGGCCGGGTTTTGGCTGCGCTGGCGCGTCGGCCTCGCGGCCGCGATGGGGAGGCAGTCTCGCCGGGGAAGTTTCGGCGGAATCCGCCTGTTTCCCCGCTGCCCCGTCTGCGGCGCCGTCCTGGCCGCCGTCCGGGCTGTGCACTTTGCTGTCCTTCCGCGCCGCGCGAACCCGGGGGACGCAGCAGGCGCATGATCTAGAGTTGCCGACAGGGTAACAGGCGGCGCGTCGATCACCAAGGCCAAGTTTGTCGATTGCGCCGCTGCGCCCGGCCGTCAGCACGGGGGCAAACGGCGTGCGCCCGCGCCTGGCTGCGGCCAAAAGCGCGCTTGGCGG
>DDFA01000100.1:0-40571 GCA_002336975.1 Phyllobacteriaceae bacterium UBA1940 | reverse complement strand
TTCGAATCCAGGTTCCCCAGCCAACAAATTACCAAACGAAAACTGCCTCTTACAGATTGTCCAGCCCTCGTTTGAGGCCGTTTTCATGTCGCAACGTGTCGCAACAGAAAGCCATGTAAGTTCAATGGGCGACACGCAACAGCGGCGGGTCCGTGCGACATGGAATGTGACATGAAGGCTTAACCGTCACGGTGACGTGTATCCAGATCCTCTCGACCCGTTTGACGTTCACCACCCAGCCGGCACGGTGCAGCATCACCGTGATGCGGCGATACCCGTAGCGGCCATATTGGAGGGCGAGCGCAATGATGCCGGCGGTCAACGCCGCTTCATCATCCGGTGTCGTCGGAACCTTGCGCTGCGTCGAACGATGTTGACCGAGAACCCGGCACACCCGTCGTTCGGGAATGCCAAACTCAGCCACAACATGATCCACGCAGGCACGGCGACGCGCGGGGCTTAGAAGTTTCGCCGCGAAGCTTCCGCCAGGATCATCTTGTCCAGCGTCAGGTCGGAGACGGCGCGCCGCAGCCGTGCATTCTCCGTCTCAAGCTCCGTCAGCCGTTTGACCTGATCGCCCTTCAGGCCGCCCTATTCGGAACGCCAACGACAATATGTTACTTCCGTCACCCCTATCGATCGGATCGCTTCCGCGACCGATTTGCCCTGCGAATTCAGCACATCAACCTGCCGAAGCTTCGTGACGATCTCTTCCGCACTGTGTCTCTTTCCAGGCATTCTTCAGTCCTCCATCGGCTCACAAGCCATACTTCAGGGAGGACCATTTTTCTGGGGGCGGAGCAGTCACCAACCGATTTGCCGGCGTTCACATCAGCGCCGCGGTCGGAATGCCAGATCAATATGCCGGCGAGGTTCCGGCGCTGTTTGTCGTTCCCGCGCCGGACGCCGTGATCGATGTCGACGCGCTAAAATCCTTTCGGGAAACAAACGTGCACGAGGCGCCGGCGCGGCCGCGCACTGTGCTGGTCATCGCCACCTTGACCTTCAACCGTCCGGACAATCTGAACGCCGCATCGGCTTCGCTGATGCGGTCGCTGGAGGGCTGGCTGCGCGATGTGGTTGCGCTGCCGGGCCTGCGCTGCGTCATCCTGACCGGGACGGGCAGGGCGTTCTGCGCCGGCTTCACGAACGCATTCGCGCCGAGCTCGAACACTTCGCGGAGCATCTCGACGGCGGCGATCTCGAGGTCGGCCTGGCAGCCTTTCGGGAAAAGCGGAAGCCGGACTACTGAAGTCGTCGTCATTGCTTCCCGCGCGACAGAAAATGTTGTCCTGCGCGGTCGACGTTGACCGCTTCTGTCTTGGCGGCCGGTCGCGCAAGCGGCTCGACGATCCGGTGGCTTGTTCCCGGATATTGGCGCGCGCGATTCCAGGCAATGCGGATGTTTCAGGCCGGCGTTACCCGGCGTTCGAAAGGCGGCGCTTCAGTTCGACCTTGTCGACCTTGCCAACCGGCAGCAATGGCAGTTCGCTGCTGACGTTAATTCGCTTCGGCCGTTTGTAGTTTGCCAGCCGCTCGCGGCACCAGGCGGCGAGCTGTTCGGCAAGCCCGGTGTGGTTCACGTCGCTCTTGGCAATCACAAAGGCGTGGCCGACTTCCTGGTAGAGCTCGTCGGGGACGCCGATCACAGCCGCCAGCGCAACGTCCGGGTGCTGCTCCAGGCACAGTTCGATCTCGCGCGGATAGACATTGTAGCCTCCGGACTTGAACATCTCTTTCTTGCGGCCGACGAGCTTCATATTGTTCGAAGCGTCCAGAACGCCGACATCGCCGGTCCTGAAATATCCCTCGTCGTCGAACGCCTCCGCGGTCGCCTGCGGTCGGTTGAAATAGGACGACAGGACGCTTGGATGGCGCACGCGCACTTCGCCTTCCTCGCCCACCTCGCAGACCTTGCCGTCGTCGGCGACGAGGCGCAGGTCGAGGCTCCGGGTCGGCCGGCCGACGGTTTTTGTCAGGTCGTCGTCGCTGGCGCCAAGCGCCGACATCGTGATCGAGCCGGGCACCTCCGACATGCCGTAAGTCACGCCGAGGGGAACGTTCTTCTCGCGCAGCTTGAGCAGCACATTGTAGGGCAGGGCGGCGCCGCCCCAGCAGATCAGCCGGACACGCGAAAAGTCCGACGTCTCGAAGGATGGCAGTTCGGTGAGGATCTGCAGCATGGTCGGCACGCCGAGCATGCAATGGACCTGACCGCTGTCGATCAGCGTCAGGATTTCCGGCGCGTCGAACCGTTCCATGAAGGTGATCGCGCCGCCGCCGACCATCGGCGCGCAGCACAGATCGCCGACGCAGCCGATATGGTTGATCGGCATGTTGCAGATGATGCAGGCGCCCGCGATGTCGAAATGCGACGTCTGCGTCGTGTAGGCGTGGCACAGGCCGAAATGCGTCAGCAGCGAGCCCTTCGGCACGCCCGTCGAACCTGACGTATAGACGATCAGCACCGGGTCTTGTGGCTGGACGAAGGCGCGCCGCGTGGCGAGTTCGTCGTCCCTGATCACCTCGCCGGCCTTGAGCAGGCCGTCGACCGGCTCGAAACCCTCCTGCGCGCCGCCGAAAACCGCAAGCCTGCCGTCGAAGCCGGCGATCGCCGCAGCTTCAGCCAGGCGGGCGGCGAGGTTCTCGCCCTCAAAAGCGGCCAGCGCCAGCACAACCGACGGATTGGCGTCGGAAAGCGTCCTCGCCAGTTCCCGCGGCGTGTAGCGGGGGTTGAGGCCGAGCCATATCGCCCCGATCGACGCAGCGGCCAGGAACGTGACGAAGAATTCTGGCCTTGGCGTCGACAGCACTGACACCCGGTCGCCCTTCTGGACGCCGGCTGCCAGAAGCGCGCGCGCGTAGCGGTCGACCTCCGTGCTGAACTGCTGGAACGTCCAGCGATGTTCGCCGAAGAACATCGCTGGCGCGTCGGGCATGCGCCCGGCCCAGTGGGACGGATAGTCCGAGATGCGACGAAGCATCGGCGCATTGGCCGTCTGCGTAGCGCCCTCAGGCATTGCTGGTCTCCAGGAACAGGACGAGCCAGTCAGCCTTCATCGCGGGACGCTCGGCGCCCTTCTTCTCGACGGTCATGGAGAGCGTGCCGAGCCAGCCGTCGCCCTTTTTGTGGATGTCCACGACATTGCAGATCGCCCGCACCTGGTCGCCGACCATTACCGGCGTGATGAAACGCACCTTCTCGAAGCCGTAGTTCAACCCCCACAGCCTGTCCGCCTTGAGCGGGAAGTAGCGAAAGTTCCAGTAGACCAGCAGCGACAGCAGCAGGAACCCGTCGATCAGTTCCTCGCCGAATTCATTGTTGCGACTGGAGGTCAGGTCGACATGCTGCGGATCGAGATAGGTCGCCGCCGCGAACATTTTGAGATGTTCCTTGTCGATCGCCATCCAGTCGGAACTGTAGGCGGTCTTGCCCATCAGCGTGGGAAGCTCTGCGAAATCGATTTTGCTGTCGGACATGTTTGTCTCCAAACGGATCGAGGAGGGAGGTCAGCTGCCGATCATCATGGTGGGCAGCCAGGTCGAGATCGCCGGGAAAGCGACGATGAGGCCAAGGATCACGACCTCGGCGGCGAGGAACGGGACCATGCCTCGGAAAATCTCGCCCGCTGAAATCTTGGTGTCGGATGCCGCCATGACCGCGAACAGATTGAGGCCGGCCGGCGGCGAAACCTCGGCGATCTCCACCAGCTTGACGATGATTACCCCGAACCAGATGCCGTTGATCTCCAGCGCCTGCGAAATGGGATAGAGCACCGGAAGCGTGACGAGCACGATCGAAAGCGAATCCACGAAGGTGCCCAGGACCAGGTAAAGGGCGATCACCAGCAGGATGAAGCCGTAGACGCCGAGGTCGAGACTGACCAGGATCTCGGTGATGTCCCGGATGAAGCCGCTGACGACGAAGAAGCGGCCGAGCAGCAGTCCGCCGACCACCACCACGAACAGGGTCGCGGTCAGCACCATCGTCTCCTGCAGCGAATCCGCCAGGCCGCGCATATTCAGCGACCGCCGCGCAAACGCGAGCACGATCACGCCGGCCGCGCCGACGGCGCCGGCGGCCGAGGGCGGCATCGCACCGGAATAGATGCTGCCGAGCACCAGCGTTGCGAGCACGGCGACCGGCCACACTCCCTTCAGCGACCGGACCTTTTCGCCTAGCGGATAGCGCTCGAGCTTGGTGGGCGCGTAGCCTGGAAAGAAGGAAACCATCACCAGGATGGCGACGATATAGCCCGCCATGGTCAACAGGCCGGGCAACACGCCGGCCATGAACAGCCGTCCGATCGACTCGCCCGTCAGAATGCCGAAGAGCACAAGGCTGAGCGAAGGCGGGATCAGCCCGGCAAGCGTGCCGGCGGCTGCGATCGAGGCCGCGCTGAACCCCTTGTTGCAGCCGTGACGCAGCATTTCCGGCAGCGCGACCTTGCCGAAGACGGCCGAGTTTACCACCGTCGATCCGGAGATCGACGAAAAGCCCGCGGACGCCGCCACGGTCGCGACATAGAGGCCGCTGCGCGTGCCGCCCAGCCATTTCGAGGCCGAGGCGTAGAGTTCCTGGATGATGTTCGACCTGGCCGCCACGACACCCATCAGGACGAACATGGGAACCACGACGAAAGTGTATTGCGAGGCAAAGTCGTAGGGCAGCGTCTTCAGCGTGACCCACATGAAGTTCCCGCCGACCGTGAGCAGCATGCCGCCGCAAGCCGTGAGGATCATGGCCGGCCCGATCGGAATGCCGATGAGAGCGAGCGCGAAGGCGACGACGATGGCGCCGAAACCCATTTCCAGCGGGCTCATGCGGCGTCTCCATGGTTGTCCTGGAACAGCCGTGTGGCCGATTGCAGGAACTGGATGGCGGCGACGACGGTCGCCGCCGTTGCGCCAAGGCAGACGAGTGTCTTCACCGGATAGATGGGGAAGTTGAAGCTGCCGCTGGCGACTTCGTGGATGCGCCAGCTTTCGATCATCAAAGGCCAGGTCTGGCGGGCGATCAGATAGAGCGCCGCGGCGGTGCCGAGCAGCGCCACGCAGTCCGACAGCTGCGCCATCTTGCCGCTCAGCTTGCCCGTCACCAGGTCGACCACGATGTGACCCCGGGCCGCCTGCACATGAACAAGGCCGAGGAACATGACAACGGCCAGCGCCGCTTCGGCCAGCTCGAAAGCCCCGACGATGGCCTTGCCGAAGAAGAACGTGCCGATGACGTCGAACGTGCCGAGCAGCAGCATAAGCAGAAGCGCCGCCCATCCCAGCCAGGAACTGATGCGCAGGATTACGCCGAGCAGGCGATCGGCAAGCTTCTCAGTCATGACCTCTCCTCCTCGATCCCTTCCGCCCCGGGGGCCAGAGCCTCATGCCGGTATTCTACTTCTGGTAGGCCTTGAGGCGTTCGCGAACGAAGTCCGCATGCTTCTGGGCTGCCTCTCCGTGGCCGTCCTTGGTCAGGTGCTCGACCCAGAGCGTCAAGAAGTCCGGCAGCGCCTGAAGCATCTTCTCCTGATCCTCGAAATGGACGACTTCGACGCCCTTCGCCTTCAGGCCCTCAAGGCCCAGGGCCTCCTCGGCGTTGATTTCGGCCGCCGCCTTGATCTCGGCCTCGTCGACGACCTGGTCGAACAATGCGCGGAACTCCGGCGTCCAGCCTTCCCAGACCTGCTTGTTGACATAAGCGAGATAGAGCGGCGTCGCGCCGAATTCGGCGTCGCTGGCGTATTTCGCCACCTCGTAGAGGCTGAAGAGCATCGCCGTCTGGTAGTTCAGATAGGCGCAGTCGACAGTGCCGCGCTGCAGTCCTTCATACATTTCGCTGAGCTCGATGTTGACCGGAACGGCCTTGAAGGTGGTGAAGACGATCGGATGGAACGTGCCGTAGGTCCGGACCTTGACGCCTTCGAGATCGGCGAGCGTGCGGATCGGCTTGGTGCAGAGCAGCCGGTATTGCGGCAGGCCGCGGAACAGGAACGGATGGAGGTTGGCGGCGTCGAATTCCGCCTTCACCTCCGGCAGCGCGGCGTAGGCTTCCTTCTGGATTTGCGCGGCCGCTTCCGCCGACGGGAAGATGATCGGGAGGGAGTCGGCGAGGCCGGCGACCGGGAACTGGCTGTAGAAATAGCCGATCGGGAAATTGCCGATCTCGACCGCGCCCGAGCCGACCAGGTCGACCATCTCGGCCGGTCCGCCCAGCGTACCGCCGTGGAACAACTCGAACTTCACCTTGCCGCCGGTGCGCTTGGCGATCTCTTCGGCGACAAATTTGTCGATCGAAGAGGTGGGGAAACCTTCCGGCATGAAGTTCGCATAGCGAACCGACATCTCTGGATAGTCCTGCGCCAATGCCCCGCCCGCCAACGCGGACATGAGCGACATCGTCACCACCAAAGTTCTCATAGCAATTCCTCCTGCCTGCTGTTGCCGGGATTGATAATGCGGCTCTTTCGAAAATGCAACTAATTAGTAACATTTTTCGAGAGATGCTTTTGAGGCCTCTCCGGTCTAAAAGGGCCGGCGAGATTCGGAGACTGGCGAAGGCGCCCCTGGATGACTGATCGAGGCGAAAAGAAGCTGGCGGCAAAGCGGTCGCGTGCGGCGGACGCGCGGCGGGCGAACCCGCTCGACGCGCCGAAACGGCGACGCCCGAAGCAGGAGCGTTCGAAGACCACGGTCGAGCAAATTCTCAACGCGGCCATCGCCATCCTGGCGGAGGGCGGCTTCGAGGCCATCACCATGCTGACGATCGCCAATAGGGCGGGGGTCAGCATCGCCGCCGTCTACAGCTATTTCCCCAACAAGCACCATGTGCTGGCGCATCTGGCCCGGTCGCACCTCGAGGAACGGCTCGTCTTGCTCGAAACCGAATTCCGGCAGATCAGGTCGCGCCCGGACTGGATCGACGGCTATTGCGATGTCCTCGTGGACTTGTGGCGGCTGCGCGTGGGCCAGGCCGGCTCGGTCGCGCTACGCCAGGCGATGCATGCATCGCCGTCGCTGTGGGAGATCGATCAGGAAGGCAACAGGCGCGCGGCGCAACTCGTGGCCGGGCTGTTGCGCGACATGGCGGGGGATGACGACAACAGGGAAGTGCAGGGGCGGCTGATCGCGGAATATGTCACCGCAGCCCTCGACTACGCGCAGGACGCGGCGACCACCGACCCGGATGCGGTTCTGCGGGAACTGACAAAACTGACGCGCGCTTATCTCCAGACTCTGCTCGTCGCTGGATGACAGCTCCACGGCAGGTCGTGCCGCAATGCTTGACGCGTGGGGCTCGGATACTGTTCAGCGCCTGGCCGCCTGGCTTGGCGAATTTGCCGAACTCTCAGGACATGACCGGATCAAAAGATCCGCGTCAGCCCGCGCCTCCAGCCGCTACCGTCCGAACCCGGCGCTGGTCGGCAGCCACAGCGACAGCTGTGGAAACGCCCAGAACAGGATCAGCCCGCCGATCAGCAGCGCGACATAGGGCAGCGAGCCGCGGATGACGTCGGCCAGCGGCGCGCCGGTGATGCCCTTGATGACGAACAGGTTCATGCCGACTGGCGGCGTGATCAGCGCCAGTTCGAGATTGATCATCAGCAGCACGCCGTACCAGATCGGGTTGATGTCGAGCGCCATCATCGCCGGCAGGATGATCGGCGTGGTGATCAGGATGATCGCGATCGTCTCCAGGAACATGCCCAGGATGAAGATGGCGATCATCACCACGAGGATGAAGCCGGTCTGCGACAGCCCGAACGCGGTGACCGCTTCCATGATCTCGGCCGGCAGCCGGATGATCGTGACGGCGTGGCTGAACAGGCCGGCTCCGGCGATGATCATGAACAGCATCGCGCTGGTGCGCATGGTCTGCCAGGTGCAATCCCACAGATCCGCCAGCGAGACGTTGCGATAGACCAGCAGCGCCACGGCGAGCGCGTAGATCGCGCCGACAGCCGCGGCTTCGGCCGCGGTGAAGACGCCAAGATAGATGCCGCCGAGGATGATCGGCGGCATGGCGACAGCCCAGATCGAGTTGACGAGCGCGCGCCAGACGACGCGGCTTCCCGGCCACGCCTGCGTTTCGGTCCCGCCGTGCCGGTTGGCCTGCACCCATGAAAACATCCCAAAGACCGCCGCCATGATCAGCCCGGGAATCATGCCGGCCAGAAACAACGCCCCGATCGAGGCGTCGGTGACGATGGCGTAGAGGATCATCGGTCCCGACGGGGGGATCAGAATGCCGAGCGTTCCGCCGGCGGCGATGACGCCGTAGGTGTCGCGCGGCCGGTAACCGAACCGCTGCATCTGCGGGATCGCGGTGGAGCCGATGGTGAGCGCGGTCGCCACCGACGAGCCCGAAATCGTCGAGAAGATCGTGCACGACAGGATCGTCGCGAAACCCAGCCCGCCCTTGACGTGGCCCACCAGCTTGTTGGCCATATCGTAGAGGTCGTCCACGACCTTCGCCTTGATCATCACATGCGCCATGAAGGCGAACATTGGAATGGTCGCCAGCAACGGATTGTTCAGGCTGGCGAAAATGGTGTCGGCGATCGAGTCGATCTTGCCCTCGAAGATGAGCAGGATCGCTACCGACGCCAGGCCCAGCGCGGCGAAGATCGGCATTCCGGTCATCAACAGGAAGACCAGCGACCCCAGGATCAGCAGCGTCGTCACGGCCGTCTTCTCCCGATTAGTTCGAGCAAGGCTGCGAGGGCTGCGACGCCGAGCAGGGCCGACCCGATCACCAGCGTCGACTGGGGGATCCACATCGGCACCGACAGATAGCCGGTCGAATAGGCGCCGAACGCCTGGGAAAACTGGACGGTTCGCCATGCCGCCACCAGCAGGAGCGCGGAAAAGCAAAGCACGCCGGCAAACGACCACAATTCAAGCCACCAGCGCAGGCGCGGACCCGTTCGGTCGAACAGGATGTCGATGCGGATATGATCGCCGCGCCGCAATGCCTCGGCGGCGCCGAGCATGACGATAGCGACCACGAGAAAACCGGTTCCCTCGTCGACGCCCATGATCGGCGCGTTGAGCGCATAGCGGTTAAAGACGCTGACGACAGTGATGGCGAGCACCACGAGGATCAGGAACGCGCTGAGTGCGCCGCCCAGGCGCGACAGCGCGCTGGCGGCCTTGAGGGGAAGCGAGGAGGCGGGCTGCGCCTCCTCCCGTGCCGGTTCCGACTGCATGACCGCCGCTACTGCAGCTTCTGGACGAGACCCAGCAGCGTCTTGCCGTCTTCGCCGGTTTCTTCCGCAAAGCCCGCGGCGAACGCGGGCTGCATGACGGCCTTCAGCGCCGCATTCTCGGCATCGGTTGCGATGTGAACCTTGACGCCTTTTTCCTCCAACTGCTTCGGCGCGCTGGCGGCGGCCTCGATCGACGCGTCGAGCGCCCACTGCGCGGCCGATTTGCCGGCCTGGTCGAGCGCCGCCTTGGACTTGTCGCTGAGCTTGTCATGCCAGCCCGGATTGACATAGCCGTGCAGATAGGCGGCCAGCACCGGAACCACGGTCATGTGGTCCTGGACCTCGAAATATTTGCGCGAATAGGCGGCGGCGACATCGGTGATCGCGGCGTCGACAATGCCGGTGGCGAGCGCCTGATAGACCTCGCTGCCGGGCATCGACACGGTGGTTGCGCCCATCGCCGTCAGGCCTCGGTCGAAGGCCGGACCGATGCCGCGCATCTTGATGCCTTTGAAATCGTCGGGCGTGATCAGCGCCTTGCCCTTCGATGTGAAGACGCTGGTGTTGGTCTGGAACATCCAGGAGACGTTCTTGACGCCCTTTTCCGAAAGCTTTTGTTCCAGGAACGCGGCCGCCTCCGACGTCGGCCACTTCTTCCAGGCCTCGATCGACGACATGGTGTAGGGACCGATCGTCACGTTCATCAGCGGCAGCGTCTTGCCCCACTGGAAATTGAGCGAGAAGGCGCATTCGATATCGCCCTTCGCCACCGCCAGGATATTGTCGTTCGCCTTGACCAGGCTGTCGGCGCCAAACACCTGGACGTCGAGTTCGCCCTCCGAGAGTTTCTCGACTTCCGCCGCCCAACGGTCGACGACCTTAGCGATGTGGTGGGCGGGCGGCAGTTGATGGCTGCAGCGCATCGCGGTTTGCGCGCTCGCCATGCCGACCGCCGATGCCGACAGCAGCAGCGTCGCCGCCAGGATGTGGATGTTCCGTGTCATGTCAGTTCCTCCCTTGGATTGTTTGTGAACGGCAATGCGGGTCTCCGGTCCCGCTCAGGCCCGCCAGTCCGCGGCCGGCAGTCCGGCGCGCGCAATTCCTCCGCAAAAATGTTCTCCCGGCATCGCCCTTTCGGGGATGGCGCGGGCCGCCGCCAGCGCCGCAAGGTCGATTGCGGTGGCGAACCCCTTGGTCTCGCACAGGAACACAAGATCCTCGAAGACGACATTGCCGGTGGCGCCCGGCGCGAACGGACAGCCGCCGAGTCCGCCCAGCGAACCGTCGAGGATAAGGCAGCCGGCGTCGAGGGCGGCCGCGGCGTTGGCGATGCCCATGCCGCGCGTGTCGTGCAGGTGGACGACAAAACGGCCATCGCCGACGAGGTCGCGCATGGAGCGCGCCAGCCGCGCCACCTGACGGGGCCCCGCATAGCCGACGGTGTCGGCGACGCCGACCACGTCCGCGCCCGCCTCGAGGCAGGCTTCGGCGAGCCGCATGACTTCGTCAGGCGCCACGCGGCCCGCGATCGAGCAGCCGAAGGCCATCGAGATCCCGGCATTGACGACGGCCTTGTGGCCGGCTTCGTCGCGCAGCCGGACAATCGCGCGCACAAGCTCGATCGCATCGGCGCGCGAGCGGCGCATGTTGGCCTGGCTGTGCTCCTCCGTCGCCGACACCACGCAGACGATTTCGTCGACGGCGGTCCCGAGCGCATCTGCGGCGCCGCGTTCGTTCATCGCCAGCGCCGCCGACCGCGCTCCGTCCAGTTCCGACACGGCGTCGATCACGGCGGCCACATCTGCGAACTGCGGCATCCGGCTCGCCGGCAGGAACGAGCCGACCTCAAAATGACGGACGCCGGCAGCATGTTCGCGCATCAGCCAGGCCCGCTTTTCATCCGTCGACGGCCATGATTTCACCAGCTGAAGCCCGTCGCGCAGGCCAACCTCGCGCAGGCTTACAAGATCGGCCGGATAGGCCTTGTCGCGCCGTGTCATGCCGTCTTCTTCGCCGCGCCGCGCGCCTTGCGGATGGTGTCCGCGTCGAAACCGAGATCGCCCAGAACGCGCGACGTATCCGCGCCCAGAGCCGGGACGTCGCCGCCGGCGTTGATCATCGCCCCGTCGACGTCGATGGGCAGCGAAGGCGCGCGAAACGCGTCGCCCTCGGCGGTCCTGGATGACACAAGGCCGCCGGGCCGCATGACGTGCGGATCGAAATACATGTCGGACGGCTTGGCGATCGGCGAATAGGGGATGCCGAGCGCCTCGAATTCGCGCGACAGGTCGGTCGACCGGCGTCGGGCGATCGCCGCGGCCACGACGGGGATGGTCCGGTCGCGCGCATCGATCTGGTCCATGCGGGTCTGGAGGTTGGGATCGGCGAGCAGTCCGGAGAGGCCGAGGAAACCGCACAGCGCTGCCCACTGGCCCTCGGTCACCGCTCCGACAAACATTTGCTTGCCGTCCGCCGTGTCGAAAATGTCATAGACCGGCCAGGAGAATGTCCGTTCCGGCATCGGCGGTGGGTCGACGCCCTCAAGTTCAAATTGCACCATGTGCTGCGCGACGAGCAGCAGGCAATTTTCAAACAGCCCGACCCGCAGGCTGCGGCCGACGCCCGTCCTGTTGCGCTCCAATAGCGCCGCCACCACGGCGAACGCACCGAACAGGCCGCCCATGATGTCGTTGGCCGACGAGCCGACCCTGAGCGGCCGTCCCGTCGGGCCGGTCATGTAGGCCAGACCCGTCATCATCTGCACCACTTCGTCCAGCGCCGTCCGGTCCTGGTAGGGGCCGGACAGGAAACCCTTGTGCGACGCAAGCACCAGCCCCGGGAAACGGCGGCGCAGATCGTCGGGGTCGGCGCCCATCCTCGCCAGCGATGCGTCGCGAAAATTGTCGACGAACACGTCGGCGCTCGCCAGCAGCGCATCGAGCGCCTGGCGGCCGTCGTTGGACTTGAGGTCGAGCTGAACCGACTTCTTGCCGCGGTTGAACAGGGGAAAGAACGGACGGCCCATGCCGGTCAGGTTGCGCGTCTTGTCGCCCTCGGGCGGCTCGACCTTGATGACTTCCGCGCCGAGCATGCCCAGGAACATGCCGCATGACGGCCCCATGATCATGTGGGTCATTTCCACGACGCGGATGCCCGCGAGCGGATGGAAGTCCGGTTGCATTCACCTCTCCTCTGCGAGGCGAGACTAGCGTTGCCGCAGAAGTCGGGAAATCATAAAGTTTCTAAACTAAGTTTCGAAAAGATAGAAAGGTGGAGGCAAATGGACTCGCGCCAGCTCCGCTACTTCGCCGCCATCTACGAGCAGGGCACGCTGTCCAGCGCCGGCGCGACATGCCGGGTCGCCGTGTCGGCGCTCAGCCATCACCTGTCCAATCTGGAGGCGGAGTTCGGCGTCGAATTGTTTGTGCGCAAGCCGCGCGGCCTCAGTCCAACAGCCGCCGGCGAGCGGCTCTATGGCCACGCCAAGGCGATCCTCAAGGCGATGTCCTCGGCGGAGAAGGACATTCGCGAGGCAGGCGACGACGTCTCCGGCGACGTTTCGGTGGGCATGGCGTTTTCCGCCGTCAAGGCCATCGGCGTCGATCTGTGCCGGCGGATCGTTGACGACTACCCGCGGGTGCGGCTGTCGCTGACGGAGAGCCTGTCGGGATCGACGCTGCTGCATCTGATGGCGTCCGAAGTCGATCTTGCGCTGGTCTACAATCCGCCCGCCGATCCGAGGCTCAAGATCGAACCGGTGCTGGAAGAACAGATGGTGCTGGTCGGTTCGCGCGCCATCATCGGCGACAGCGACGAGCCGGTCCGCTTTTCCGAAATTCTCGACCTGCCGCTGATCCTGCTGCGACAGGGAATGTCGGTGCGGGCGCTGATGGACGATACCAGCCTGCTGAAGAAGATCGAGGGTCGCGCCAAGCTGCAGATGAATTCGGTGCATGCGATCGGCGCGTCGCTGGCCGCCGGTCTTGGCTGCGCGATCGGCACGCGGCTTTTCATGTATGAGCATATCGAAAGCGGGCAGATCCACTATCGACGGATCATCGAACCGGAACTGTCGCGCACGCTCTACGTCTGCGAACTGGCCGACAGATCGGCGACCTATGCGTTGGAGACGGTTCGCACGCTGATGGTCGACCTGGTGCGCGCCGCGGTGATCGATGGCCGCTGGGAAGCAAGGATCGCCAGATAGGCCGCTCGCCTTTGCCTGCGCCGTCGCGTCGAGCCTCTGCTTGAGCAGCGCATCTTGGGGCAGGGCGTCGCCGCCCCAGCCGGTCAGCCGTCGACGCCGCACATAAACACCTTGATGCCGAGTTCGGCGGCCAGCGCAGCCTTAGCGCGCATCGCGCGATCGGCGTCCCCGGCCGAGTTGGCGTAGGCGACCTGGATGTGGTTGGCCTTGTGGCGCGCCATCATCGCGTCGCGGTCCACCCCGGTCAGCACCGCGTGCATGATCGGCCATTGCGGATTGGTCGCCTCCGACCGTCGACGCGTTTCTTCGTCCGGCAGCGACACCGCCTGGCCGCGGCCGATGTCCATGTGCAGGGCGTTGTCTGCCACAAAGATCCGGCTCCACACCAGTTCGCCGGGCCTTGCCACGCCGCGCAGCGTGCCGCCGCCGGCGGGGAAGAACATCGGCGGCTGGCGCAGGCTCTCCGATCCGGCCCAGCCACCCTGGTGATGCGCCGGCGGCGCCGCGCCGGAGATTTCCAGCACCCAGATGAAATCGTCGCGGCTGCCCGAACGGTCGATGTCGCCCCAGCGCAGATCGTGCAGCGTGTTTTCCACCGGCTGGCCGAGCGCTCGGTGAACCCGGTTGGTCAGCACCCCGTCGAGCCCGGCGCATTCGTCGACCTCGTTGAAATGCACGATCGCCTCGCCGGCGCGGACAATTCCGCCGCCGGCGCCGGCGACCGGTGGCCGGTCGTCATTGTTGATCATGCCCTCGACCAGGTCGGAGGCGGGGAGAAGGTCTTTCAGGCCCTGCTGATACTGAATGCCGATGGCCTCGCAGCCGAACTCTTCGCTGATCCGCACCGCCGCGATATACATCCGGCACTGGTCGAGAACCTGCTCCAGCGTCAGCTCGGTCCTGTGATCCTTGCCGAGGTGGAACGTCATGCCCCTGGCGACCATCCAGTCGTAGACGGCGCGCGCCTCGGCCTCGGGAACCTGTCTGGTGGCGTGATAGAGCGCCGACTGCGACAACCGTTCTTTCCACACGCCAAGCGGCATCAGCAGCTCGTCGGGGATGATCGCGTTGTACATGCCCATGCAGCCTTCGTCGAAGACGCCGAGAATGACCTTGTCGCGGCGCATCGCGGCGGCGATGTCGCGGGCGATGGCGCGCTCGTCTGGCGCAACCTTTGTTGGTTTGAAGGCGCGCACATGCGGGGTCGGGTGCGTCAGCTTTCCGGTTTCGAGCCATGTGTTGAGGCCCGACCTGAAGAAGTAGTCGTCGAACGTCTCGCTCCACAGGCTGGAATAGGCGACGCCGGCCTTGGTCAGCGAGCCGTTGAGATTGAGCAGGCCGACCAGACCGGGCCATTCGCCGGCCCAGTTGGCGACGGTGAGGATCGGTCCCCGGTGGCTGGCGAGGCCCGCCAGCACGTGGTGCGAATATTGCCACACCGCTTCGGCGACGATCACCGGCAGGTCCGGGTCGATGGTTCTGAACACGTCCATGCCTTCACGCTGGCTGGCGATGAAACCGTGCCCCTTGTCGGCCTTGACCGGGTGGGCGCGCACCAGCTCGTGCCCCGTGGCGGCGACCACGTCGGCCAGTTTCGCCTCCATGGCGGCCTGCGCCGGCCAGCACTGGACATTGGCGCTCTCGCGCAAATCGCCGCTGGCGACCAGCATGATCTTGCCCATCAGTTTTCCCCCATGCCTTGCGCGCCGGCGTCGGCCATGATCGCGCGATATTCCGCAAAATCGTCCTGCATCTTTCGCAGCACCCGGTATTTGGCGTCGTGATAGGCGCCGACCGCGCCGCCGCGCGGCGCG
The DNA here is from genome assembly GCA_002336975.1 of Phyllobacteriaceae bacterium UBA1940. GTDB lineage: Bacteria > Pseudomonadota > Alphaproteobacteria > Rhizobiales > Rhizobiaceae > Mesorhizobium_A. Next base: position 25,347 of record DDFA01000100.1, on the reverse strand, counting down.
ATGGCGTCGCCGCCGCCGCTCATCGCCGCCATGGCCGTCGCCAGGTCGGCGAAAACGCCGCAGGCGACCGCCGCCATCATCGCCGAGCCGAGCAGCACCGGCTCGACCTGTTCGGGAACGAGCACCCGGCAACCGGTCGCGTCGGCGTGTTCGCGCAAGTAAAGCCGGTTGCGGGCCAGCCCGCCGCTGACCACCAGCGTGTCGACGGCGACGCCCTGTCGCCGCATCGCCTCGACGATTTGGCGTGTGCCGTAGGCGAGGGCCTGGACGGTGGCGAGATAGTCGAGCGCCAGATCGTCGGTTCCGGCCTCAAGCGTCAGTCCGCTGATCGCGCCGCGCCGCCAGGGCTCGGCCAGCGGCGAGCGGTTGCCGTGGAAATCCGGCTGAACATGACGGTCGGTGGTCAGAAAGGCGGTGTCGGCCGCCATTTGCGACAGCCGGTCCTCGAGCTTGCGCGCCGCGCTCGCCGTCTTGCCGTCGCGCGACAGGCCGGCCATCGCGGCATGGCGGCCAAGCACCGAATCGATCAGCGCGCCGGCGGCCGACTGGCCGCCTTCATTGGCCCACAGGCCCGGCATCAGCACCGAATGATAGGGTCCCCAGACCCCGGGGACGAAGGTCGGGTCGGCGGAGACGGCGATATGGCAGGTCGAGGTGCCGGCGATCAGCGCCAGCCGCCCGGCATGGTCAGTCACGCCGGCGTCGTCGCGTACGCCCAGCGTGCCGAGCGCGCCGGCATAGGCGTCGATCATGCCGCTGGCGACCGCGATGCCGGCTCTGAGCCCAAGGCCGGCCGCCGCCTTCTCGGTCAGAAGACCGGCGCGCGCGCCGGGAGCGGCGAAGCGATTGCCGATGGCGATGTGGTCGTCGTCGGCCAGGTCGGCAAGGCCGATCGTTTCCAGGAAGGCGTCGTCCCAGCCTTCGCCGTTCGTTCCCTTCTGTCCGAGATAGGTCCATTTGCACACGGCCGAGCACAGCGAGCGGGTCTCGGTGGCGGTGGCGCGGTGCACGAGCCAGTCGGGCAGGTCCCAGAAGCGGGTCGCGCGCGCCCAGCTTTTCGGCAGTTCGCGTTTGAGCCAGCGCAGTTTGGGCATCTGCATTTCCGGCGAGATGCGGCCGCCCACATAGGACAGCACCTGCGCGCCGGTCGCGGTAATCGCGTCGGCGTCGGCGACCGCCCGGTGGTCCATCCACAGGATCACGTCCTGGTCGGGCTGGCCGTCGGGGCTGACGCTGACGGGCGCGCCGCCGGCGCCGGACACGACCAGCGAACAGGTGGCGTCGAAGCCGATGCCGTCGATGTCCGACGCGTCGCATCCAGCCTGGCCGATAGCGGCGCGCACGCACGCGCGGACCGCCTTCCAGATATCCGCCGAACTTTGCTGGAAATAGTCCGGCCGCGGACTGGACGACGGGATCGGCGCGGACGCCGTCCCGAGCAGCGCGCCTGACCGGTCGAACACGCCCGCGCGAGCGCTGCCGGTGCCGACGTCAATGCCGATCAAACATGTCATGGGCGCTCTCCCTTCCGACGCGACTGGGGCTCAGCGGCCCGCGATCCAGCGGAAGAGATTGGTCCAGAACGGCACGTAGCCCGGCCATTCCAGAAATCTCGGCGAGCCCCAATGCGGCAGAATGTCGGAGGTGAACGCCGCGACGCGGCCGTCGCCGATGCGCTCCGTCACCAGCAGCGGATCGCCATTGGCAAATTTCAGCAGCACCTCGCCGGTCGGGTCGGTGAGCCGGTTGTAGCCGAGGAAATCGGGCCATGTTTCGGGGAGGCCGTCCAGGACCGGGTGTTTCGCCATCGCGGCCGGAACCAGCCCTTCCGGGACTTCCATGCGGTCGTCGTGCGGCAGGATGGTCGCGGGGATCAGGTCGGCCATCGGCGAAAACGCCCAGTGGCCCTTGCCGTGAAAGCCGCCGAACGACATCCAGCCGCCGATCATGGCGAAGCCGCCGCCCTTGCGCACCCAGTCGCCGAGCAGGCGGATGCGGTTGGGCATGATTTTTCCGGCCAGCGTGTCGGGAGCGAGCAGGAAACTGTCGGCGGGCGCATCGGAGATCACGATGGCGTCCCATTTCGACAGTTCATCCATGGTGAACGGGAATTTGAGCGAGACTTCATGGTTGGGCATGAAGTCGATCTCGAGCCCGGAATCGACGAACCGGTCGATGAACGGATCGAGCGACATGGTGATGTAGCCGGTTTCGTAGGATGCGAACCCCTTGTAGTGCGTGTGAATCTTGAAGACGGATTCACCGACGATGAGGATTTTCGGCTTCGACTTGGGGGCGGGCATTCAGGTCTCCGGGATCAGGAATTGGCTTCGGCGCCGGTTCAGCGCAGGTCGGGGACGAGGAACTGCTCGTTCTCGACGATGAGTTTTCCGTCCAGCCAGAAGGATGTGTTGCGGCAGCAGATGTCGCAGTGGGCGGTTGAGTTGTTGACGCCGCCAAGGCCGCAATGCTCGGTCGGCGCGTCGAAGACGTTGCGGCCGATCGCAACCAGCACGGTTCCGTATTTGGATTCCGAATCCATGCCGATCGCGCCCCAGTCGGCGCGTTCGTCAGTCCCCCAGCCGGCATGCGAGAACCGGTAGGCGCCGTCGTCGCCGTGGCCGTCGAGATAGGCCTGCAGGAGGTAGGCGTCGGAACCGCCCTCGATCTTGACGATCTTGCCCTTCTCGAGCGTCATCTTGACCCGGTTCTGCGCATAGCGCCACAGGCCGAGCAGCACGTCGCCCGGCTCGACGACATAGACGCCCTCGGCGCTGTCCTCGAGCGGAGCGCAGGCGACCATGCCCGACGGCCAGTGGTCCCAGCGGCCCTTTTCGTCGGCGATGCCGCACTGATAGGCGCCCTTGCGGCCGTCCTTGCGCATCACATAGTCGGACCCCGCCGCCGAGGTGACCCGGATTTCCTTGGCCTCCTGCATCATCTGCGCGCCGATCAGGCCGCGGCGGCGGATCGTTTCGTTGGGCAGCATGCGCTTCAACCCGGCGAAGGGTTCCTGCACCATCAGCACCCGGGCGCCGGCCTTGAGCGCGTCGTTCGACGTGTCGGTGTACATCCACGAGCCGATGCCGCGCGGCAGCATCGACATGCCCAAGATCATGTCGGCGTTGCGCCAGGCGGCGCGCACGAGTTTGTCGTCAAGCATCTGGTCGCCTTGCGAGGTCATCACATAGGCGTTGGCGCCGAGCGTGCGCGCGGCGGCGAAGGCGGCCGGCGCATATTCGGGCCGCACGAAGCGGGGGTCGGTGAAGATCAGGACGTTTTCGCCGGCCTGGACCTTGCAAAGTTCAAGCTCGATCCGGAACGCGTCGACGAGATCGGCGGATGAAAAGTCCATTATGCGTGCTCCTTCTGGAATGCGGGCAGGTCGAGGGCGCGCCAGCAGCGGACCCTTCGACCGGGTTCGATTTCGGTTAGCGGCTGCGGGTCGCGGCATCCGCCCGTGGCGAAGGCGCAGCGGCCGGCAAGCCGGCAGCCGGGGCCGGACGCGGCGACAGCCTCGCCCTTGAGATGTTCGCGCGGGCCGGCGCTGACCGCCGAGAACAGGGCGCGGGTGTAGGGATGCAACGGCCGCTCGAACAGCGCGCCGCGCGAGGCTTCCTCGACCACCTGGCCCATATACATGACGACGACGCGGTCGGCCGCGCCGCGAATGACGCGCAGGTCGTGCGAGACGAGCATGAAGGCGGTGTCGCGCTTGCGCTGCAACGCGCGCAGCATGTTGAGCACCTGCCCGCGCACCGACATGTCGAGGGCCGCCGTCGGCTCGTCGAGGAAGATCATCGCCGGCTGCGGCGCCAGCGCGCGCGCCACCGCGGCGCGCTGGAGCTGGCCGCCGCTCATCTCGTGCGGGTAAAGGTGCAGGAACCGATCGCCCAGCTCGACGTCGAGCAACAGCTGGCGCGCGCGGTCGCGCTGCTCGGCGCGCGACAGGTCCGGCGTCAGCTGCATCGCGTCGATCAGCGTTTCCTCGATGGTGAGGATCGGATTGAACGAGGTCGCCGGGTTCTGGAACACCATCTGCAGTTTGGCGCGCAACGGCCGGAACTCGGCCTGCGTGATCGCCTGGATTTCGGCGCCCTCGAAGCGGATCGAGCCGCTGTCGAGATCGATCAGCCGCAAGATCGCGCGGCCGAGCGTCGATTTGCCCGAGCCGCTTTCGCCGACGACGCCGAGCGTCTCGCCGCGGTCGAGGAAGACGGTGACGTCGTCGAGCGCGGTCATCCTGCGCCCGCCGCGCCGCAGCGCGAACGTCTTCACCGCGCCCCGGACCTCGATCAGACGGGTGCTCATGGCGCCTCCGGGAAATGGCAGGCGACGAGCCGTCCCGCATGGGAACGCGGCTCCGGCCTGTCGGCCCGACACCGGTCCCGCGCCTTGACGCAGCGCGGCGCGAAGGGGCAGCCGGACGGACGCTGGCGCAGGTCGGGCGCGCGACCGGGTATGAACGGAAAGTCGCCGTCGCCCGGCTCGGCGCAGTCGAGCAGCGCCGCGGTGTAGGGATTGGCGGGCGACGACAGCACCAGGTCGGCCGGGCCGTCTTCGAAGACGCGGCCGGCATACATCACCACGACGCGCGAGCAGAGCCCGGCGATCTGGCCGATCTCGTGGGTGATCAGCATCAGCGCCGCGCCGGTTTCGTCGGCCACCGCCCGGATCAGGTCGAGCACCTGCAGCTGGATCGTCACGTCGAGACCCGATGTCGGCTCGTCGGCGATCAAAAGATCGGGGCGGCAGGTCAGGGCCATGGCGATCATCGCCCGCTGCGCCATGCCGCCGGAATATTCGTAGGCGTAGAGGTTGGCGCGATTGGCGGCGTCGGGAATGCCGGTCGCCTCAAGCGCCGCCACGGCCGCCGCCCACGCCTGTTCGCGGCTGCCGCCATTGTGGCGCAGATGCACGTCGGCGATCTGCCGGCCGACGGTGAGAAGCGGGTTCAGCGAATGCGGCGCGTTCTGGAACACCATCGCCATGCGCCGGCCGCGGATGGCGCTCATCTGCGCCTCGGAGGCCGACGCCAGGTCCTCGCCGTCGAAGCTGATGGCGCCGGAGGTGATCTCGGCGGTGGGCGGCAGCAGCCGCATCGCCGCGATCGACGACACGGTCTTGCCCGAGCCGCTCTCGCCGACGATGGCGACGCGTTCGGAGCGGCCGACGCTGATCGAGACCTGGTCCAGCGCGTAGACCGATTGGCGCCCCTGGCGGAACCTGACGCTCAAATCCCTGATGTCGAGCAGTGCGGTCATGTGCGGCGCGCCCAGATCGATTGCAGGATCGTCGAGGAGGCGTTGAGCAGCCACACCGACAGGAACAGGGCAAGGCCGGGGAAGATCGACAGCCACCATTTGCCGAAGACCATGTAATTGGCGCCGAGCTGGATCATCGACCCCCATTCCGGCGTCGGGATCGGAACCCCGAGGCCGATGAAGGACAGGCCGGCGATCATCTGCACCGCATAGGCGCACGACAGCGGCAGTTGGGCGAAGACCGGCGTCATCGCGTTCGGCACGATGTGGCGGAAGATGACCCGCATCGGTCGGTTGCCAGCCACCTTCGCCGCCTGCACATAGTCGATGTCGCGCAGCGGCACGATCACCGAGCGGACCATCTTGGCGTAGACCGGCACGTTGTAGATCGCCACGACGAGAACGACGCTGGTCAGCGAGTTGCCTGCCGCGGCGATGAACGCCATGCCGAACAGGATCTGCGGAAACCCCTGGATGACTTCGGACAGGCGCGAGACGACGGCGTCGGTCCAGCCGCCGAAATAACCCGAAATGGCGCCCAGCGGCACTCCGACGAGCACGCCCAGGAGCACCGACGACAGCGCCAGGGTGAAGTCGGTGCGGATCGCGTAGATGGTGCGCGAAAATACGTCCATGCCGTTGTTGTCGGTGCCGAACAGGTGTTGCAGCGACGGCGCCGCAAGCTTGGCCAGCGGGTTCGGCTTGATAGGGTCCTGCAGCGGCAGCAGCGGCGCGAGCAGCCCCAAGACGATGATCGCGGCAAGCGCCCCGAAGACGATGGCGACGCGCCAGCCGCCATTGCGGTCGATGGCGCGGCGGAACAGCGAGGGGCGGGCAGGCGCGATGTCGACGGCGCTCATGAGCTCGCCCTCGCGCGCGGGTCGATGACGCCGTTGACGATGTCGGCCGCCATGTAGAGGAACAGGTAGAACGCGGTCGTGAACAGCACGACGCCCTGGACCGGTTCGTAGTCGGAATGGCTCATGGCGTTGACCGCGTAGAGCCCGAGGCCCGGCCAGGTGAACACGACTTCCACCAACACCGTTCCCGAGATCAGGAAGCCGTAGGTCATCGCGATCATGGTCAGCACCGGCGCCGCCATGTTGAGCAGCATGTAGCGGCGGATGGTGCGGTCCGGCATGCCGAAGGCGCGCGCCGAGCGGATATAGTCGGACGCCATGATTTCCTCGGTCCGCGCCCGGGTGATCTGGAAGATCGAGGGGCATGTCGTGATCGCAAGCGCGACGACCGGCATCACCAGATGCGCCAGCGCCGAGCCGAACGCGGCAAGGTTGCCGGCCAGCAGCGTGTCGATCGTCATCCAGCCGGTGACGACGGGCAGATCGCGATAGGCCTCGTCGATGCGGCCAAGCGGGGCCGGCAACCATTGAAGCTGCGCGAAGAATACGAACACCAGCAAGAGCGACAGCCAGAAACCGGGGAGCGAGACGCCGATCCGCGCGATGGCGTCGGCGAACCAGGCGAACCAGCCGCGCGGATTGCGGGCCGCGGCGATGCCGGCGGGAACCGCCCAGGCGACGCCGAGCAGCAGCGCCAGCGTCGACAGTTCCAGCGTCGCCGGCGCCCGGTGCAGGAGGTCCTCAAGCACCGGCGTCTGCGTATAGCGCGAGACGCCGAGATCGCCGGTCAGGACATTGCCGAGATAGGTCAGATATTGGTCCCAGATCGGCCGGTCGAGCCCGAGCCGCTGCACCGCCGCCTGGAACTGGTCTTCGGTGTAGCGCGGCCCCAGCAGCAGATAGACCGGGTTACCGATCAGCCTGGTGACCGTGAACGTGATCAGCGACACGATCCACAGCGACAGCGCCAGGCCGCCGAGGCGCTTTGCCAGAAATTTGATCCAGTGGCGGGTGCTGTCCATGACCGTTGGCATGCGTCGGGTGAGAAAATGGCGGGACCCGCCGGGGCGGGTCCCGCAAGCGATTACTGGGCGCGCTTCAACGGCCAGTACCAGAGCAGGTTGTCGGGCAATTGGACATAGCCCTCGATATTGTCGCGCATGGCGATCTCGAACGGCATGTCGACAATGGCGATCGTCGGCATGTCCTCGATCAGGATCTTCTGGTAGTCTGCGGCCAGCGCCTTGCGTTCGGCCGGATCGACCGCGACGCCGAGCTTGGTGATGGTCTCGTCGAGCTTCGGATTGCTGTAGCCCATCCAGTTGGCGACGGCCTTGGTCTTGAAGAACAGCTCGCCGGTGTAGCCGGCGTCGTCGACATACCAGAGCAGGTCGCGCATCCACGCCTGGTGGCTGAGCTTGCCCAGGCCTTCCGCGAACACCGATGCGGGCTGCACATTGATGGTCATGTCGACCCCGGCCTTGGAGAACGCGTCCTTCAGGACGACCGCGATCTGCTGGGCGGTGGGGTTGCCGTCGTCAATGTCGAGCGTGAAGGCGAAACCGTTCGGATGGCCGGCTTCGGCGAGCAACTGCTTGGCCTTGTCGATGTTGGTCGAGACGGTCCAGAGCGCCGAATCATGGCCCTGGCCCTCGACCGGGATCGGACCCTTCGACGCGTGGCCGGCGCCCGCGAACAGGCCGGCGACGATGTCGTCATAGGGAACCGCCCAGGCAAGCGCCTGGCGAACCTTGGCGTTGTCGAAAGGCGCCTGCGTCGTGTTGAAACCGAACAGCATCTGGTTGCGGGTCGGCACCGAGACGATCTTCACGCCGGGCGCGTCGCGTAGCAGGTTGATCTCGTCGTTCGACAGGTCGCGGGCGATGTCGACCTCGCCGTTCTTGAGCAGCAGCGCCCGGTTGGCCGACGACGGAACGGTCTTCAGGACGACATTGTCGAAGAACGCCTTGCCGTCCCAGTAGGAGGGGTTGGCGGCGAGGCGCATCTCGACGCCGGGCTGCCATTCGGCGACCGAATATTCGCCTGAACCGGGGCTGTTCTTGGACAGCCACTTGGCCGCCCACGGGTCGTCGGCTGTGTGATGTTCCTTGGCGACGGCCGCCTCGATCGGCGCCTGGCTCTGGTCGCGGAAAAGGGCGAAGAACCATGGCGATGCCTGAGAAAACGTTATCTCAACCGTGCTGGCGTCGATCGCCTTGACGTTTTCGATGTGGGCGGTGTTGACGTTCCAGTCGGTGCCGGCCTTGGTGCCGCGGGCCCGTTCGACCCAGTAGAGCACGTCGTCGGCGGTGACCGGCTTGCCGGAGGCGGTGAACTTGGCGTCCTTGCGCATCTTCAGCGTCAGGACCTTGTTGTCGCCGCTCCAGGTCCAGCTTTCGAACGCGGAGCCTTCGACCTTGGCCGTGTCGGCGAGCGCGTAGCCCTTGCCGGTGTCGGCCCATCCGTAGCGGAAAAACTGGTCGAGGACGTTGTAGTTGACTTCGTTCGAGCGCTGGAATTGCGAGAATGGCGGATCGAGGGTCTCGATTTCGCCTGAAATCGCAATTGTCAGCGTTTGCTGCGCGAAGGCCGCCGAACTCCAGGCGGTGGCGATCGCGAGCGCGGCGCCTGCTATTGGTCTAAACATTGCCGAATCTCCCTTTTCGGTTTGAGTGATGAACGTTGCCCTGGGCGTTGGCTCCGCATGAGGCGCGGACGACCAGTTGCGTGTCCAAGGTTTCCGTGCGCGCGGGGCGCGCCGGATCCGCCAGGCGGTCGATCAGCAGGCGCGCGGCGCGCCTGCCGAGTTCGTCGACCGGCTGGGAAATCGTCGTCAATGGCGGGTTGAGCGACATCGACCAGGGAAAGTCGTCGAAACCCACGATCGCGATGTCGTCGGGAATGACCTTGCCGATCGAATGAATGTAGTTGAGCGCGCCGATCACCATCTCGTTGTTGGCGACTAGCATCGCTGAAGGCGGGTTGCCGAGGTCGAGCAGCCGGGCGGCGAGTTCGCGGCCGCTGTCCATCCGGTAGTCGCCAAACACGGTAAGGTCGGCGCGCGGCTCTATGCCGGCGTTCTGCAGCCCGGCCAGATAGCCGGAATGGCGCTGCCTGGCCGACGACAGCCGATGCGGGCCGCCGATGAACGCGATGTCCTTGTGGCCAAGCCTGGCCAGATGTTCCACCGCCACGACCACTGCTTCGAAATTGCGCGAATGGACGGTGTCGACGTCGAGGTTCTGCATCGCCCGGTCGACCACGACGACTGGGAAGCCGCCGGCGACGACGCTGGACAGCGTGTCGGGACTTTCGTCGGCCGGGGCGATCACCAGGCCGGAAACGCCTTCCTCGAGCATGATGCGAACCAGCTTTGCCTCGCGGGCGACGTCTGCGTCGGAATTGGCGACGATAAGGGTCGCATCCTGGTCCGCGAATTCCTTCTCTACGGCGCGCAGCAGGCGAGTGTAGAACGGGTTGGAAATGTCGGAGAAGATCGCCCCGATCAGGCGTCCGCCGGCGCCGCGAAGACGGCGGGCGGAACGGTTGGGAACATAATTCAGTTCTCGCGCCACCCTGAGCACGCGCTCGGTCATCTCGCTGTCGACCGGTTGGCCGTTCAGGACCCGCGAAACCGTGGGCACCGATACGTTCGCCAGCCGAGCCAGATCGCGGATCGTCGTCATTATTCCTCCTGAGAAAACGTTATCTCAAGCGAAAACGAATTGCAATGCGTGGTTTGGCGAAACGCCTACGGCTTGGTTTTCGGAGCCGGCCGGCCCCGATCGTCAGGCCGGCCCTGCGCCTGCGCTCGGGCGCAATTGTGCGTGTCGCCCGCCGTGTGGCGAGCCACGAGGGGGACGTGTCGGGTTCGATCGGGCAGTGGCGCGGGCGGTCGGAACCCGGCAGCCTCGCTAGGACGTCACCCCATCATGCTGGTCGGCAGATAGAGCGCGATCGCCGGAAAAATCACCAGCAGCGCCAGCGCCACCAGCATCATCACCCAGAACGGCACGATGCCGGTGTAGATGTCGCGCATCGACATGTCGCGGGCGACGTTCTTGACCACGAACACATTCATGCCGACCGGCGGGCTGATCAGCGCCATTTCAAGCACGACCACCATGACGACGCCGAACCAGATCGTCAGTTCGCTCGATCCGGGCGCAAGGCCGAGCAGTTCGGGAATGCCCGACGCCTGGACGATCGGCAGCACGATCGGCAGCAGCAGCACCATCATCGCGAAACCGTCGAGGAACATGCCGAGGAAGATGAACACGCCAAGGATGACGATGAGCAGGGCGGGCGCGCCGAGGTTGGCTGCCTCGATCAGTTCGACGATGCCTTGCGGGATCTGCGCCAGCGAGATCAGCGGGCCGAAGACGTTGGCGCCGATGATCACCAGGTAGATCATCACCGTCGTGTATAGCGTGTCCTGGACCGCGGCGACGCCCTTGCGCCAGGAGAATTCGCGCCGTGTCAGCGCCACCGCGAAGGTGAGGCCGGCGCCGACGCCGGCGGCTTCGACAGGCGTGAAGACGCCGCCATAGATGCCGCCGATGGTCAGCACGATGATGCCGAGCACCGGGCCGCCGCGCAGCATCGCCTTGAGTTTCTCGCGGCCGGTGAACTTGCGGCCGGGCGGGCAGAAATCGGGCCGCACATAGGAAATCACCAGGATCGCCAGCATGAACAGCCCCGCCAGCATCAGCCCCGGCAGCACGCCCGCCAGGAACAGCCGGCCGATCGATTCCTGGGTCAGGATGGCGTAGAGCACGAAGCCCGTGGACGGCGGGATCAGGATGCCGAGCGTTCCGCCCGCGGCGACGGTTCCCGCGCTCAGCCGCTGGTCGTAACCGTAACGTTTCATCTCCGGCAGGGCGACCTTGCCGAGCGTCACCGCGGACGCGACCGACGAGCCGCTGAGCGCGGCGAAGCCGGTGCAGCCGACGACGGTGGCCTGCGCCAGCCCGCCGCGCATGTTTCCCACCAGCGCGTTGGCCCCCGCATAAAGGTCGCGGCTCAGGCCCGCCGCGCCGGCGAGGTTGCCCATCAAGACGAACAGCGGGATCACCACCAGTTCGTAATAGGTCGCTGTGCTCCAGGTCTCCGACACGAAGGTGGAGACGGCGACGTTCCAGCCGCTGAAGATCGAGATGCCGAACAGTCCGGCGGCCATCATCGCGAACGCCACCGGCATGCGCAGGGCCATCAGGACGACGAGCAACCCGATCGAGAGATAGCCGATCATGGCGGGTGACATCACGAATTCTCCTCGTCCGGCGACGGCGCCAGTTGCGGTGCGGGCGGCAGCGCCAGGCCCGCCAGATGGAACGCTGCCTCGGCGACGAGCAGCACGGCGTTGGCGGCGCAGCCGATCGTCATGATCGCGAAGATCGGCGCGAAGGGCAGGGCGACCATATTGGTCGCCTCGCCGAACAGTGCGGCTTCGCCCGAACGCTCCCAGCAGCCCCAGGCGAGCACCAGCGAAAGCCCGGCGAGCGCGACCTTGATCAGCGCGTCGCGGATCGCGTTGACCCTGGCGCTGCCGAGACTGGCGAACAGGTCGACGGCGATATGGCTGTCGGCGCGGGTCGCTAGCGGCAGCGCGAGCATGACCACGACCGGCATGGTCACCTGCAGGATGTCGGGCGCGCTGAGGAGGGGGCGAAGAAACAGATAACGCATGCTGACATCGGCGAGCGTCACCGCGGCGACGAGCAGCAACGCCGCGCCCGCTACGAACGCCATGGCGACTGCGGCGCGATCAAGCCATTTCATCGTCCCCTCCATCGCGGTCTACTTCTTCAGGTCGGCAAGGATGGCGCGCGCGTCGACGCCCTGCTTTTCGAGGTCTGCGACCACCTGGTCGACGGCCTTGACCGACAGGTCGTTGAAGCGCGCCTTCTCGTCGGCCGACAGTTCGATGATCGACTTTCCGTCGGTCGAGCCGAAGATCTTGAGCGCCTTTTCGCCGAATGCCGTCAGGCCCGACGTGATCTGCTGGCCGAGCACCTCGCCGGTCAGCGGCTGGATCGCCGCCCGTTCGGCGTCCGACAGCCCGTTCCACGCGTCCTCGTTCATGACGATGAAGATCAGATTGACCATCAGCGGCAGATTGGTCGTCACATGGGCGGACACTTCCGACATCTTGAAGATCAGCAGCGAGTCGGCGCCCATGAACGCGCCGTCGACGACGCCGGTGCTCATCGCGGTGTAGACATTGTTGGCCGGCATCAGCACGGGCGTTGCGCCATAGGCCTCGACCGCCGCGGCGATCACCTTCGACGGCACCCGGATCTTCAGACCCTTGAGGTCTTCGGGGGTGCGGATCGGCTTTTCGCGCGACATGATCACGGTCGGCGCGGTCGTGCCCACGGCCAGCGGCACGGTGCGCTTGTATTCGTCGCGGAAATGCCTGTCCATGTTGGCCCACAGCATCGACGTCGCCTGCGCGCCGTCGGTCGCGATGCCCGGCAGTTCCAGCATCAGGTTCTTGGGGAACAGGGTCGAGGTGTAGCCCTGCAGGCCGAACGTCAGTTCGGCGATGCCGCGCACCGCGCGTTGATACTGCTCGGCCGGCCCCTGGCCCAGTTCGCCCGAAGGATACATGCGGATCTTGACCGAGCCGCCGGTGGCGGCGTCGACGTCATTGGCGAATTTCTGGAATACCGATTCGTGCAGCACGTAGTTCGGCGGCACGAAGGTCGCGAATTTCAGTTCCTTGTGCGCCTGCGCGAAGGCCGCGCCGGCGCTTGACGCCAGCAGCCCGGCCGCCAGGCCCATCGATAGTAGACGTCGTCTGTTCATAGTTTCCTCCCGTTGTCGTGGTTGCGATTCAGTCGTTTGGGTTCAGGCTGGGCAGGCGAAGCTTCGCCCGTCGCGCGCAGTCGATGGCGATCTGGTAGCCGGCGTCGGCATGGCGCATGACGCCGGTCGCCGGGTCGTTCCACAAGGTTCGCGCGATGCGCGTCCTTGCCTCGTCCGAGCCGTCGGCGACGAGCGCGATGCCGGAATGCTGCGAATAGCCCATGCCCATGCCGCCGCCATGATGCAGCGACACCCAGTCCGCCCCGTTGGCGACGTTGAGCATGGCGTTGAGCAGCGGCCAGTCGGACACCGCGTCGGAGCCGTCCAGCATGCCTTCGGTTTCGCGATAGGGGCTGGCGACCGAGCCGCTGTCCATGTGGTCGCGCCCGATCACCACCGGCGCCGAGAGTTCGCCGCGCGCCACCATCTCGTTGAAGGCGACGCCGATGCGGTCGCGGTCGCCAAGGCCGACCCAGCAGATGCGCGCCGGCAGGCCCTGGAAGCGGATATGGCGCTGAGCCTTGTCGAGCCAGTTGTGCAGGCCGGCGCTGTCGGGCAGCAGTTCGCGCACCTTGTCGTCGGTGCGGCGGATGTCCTCGGGATCGCCGGACAGCGCCACCCAGCGGAACGGGCCCTTGCCCTCGCAAAACAGCGGCCGCACATAGGCCTCGACGAAGCCGGGGAAGCCGTAGGCGTTGTCGACGCCGCCCTCATGCGCCATGGCGCGCAGATTGTTGCCGTATTCGAGCGTCACCGCGCCAAGCTGCTTGAATTTCAGCATGGCGCGCACCTGGCGCGCCATCGTCTGCTTTGCCGCCTTCACCACGCCGGCCGGGTCGGTCAGCGCCCGCTGCTCCCATTCGTCCACCGTCCAGCCGGCCGGCAGATAGCCGTTGAGCGGGTCGTGCGCCGACGTCTGGTCGGTGACGACGTCGGGCGTCACCCCGCGCGCCAGCAGATCGTCGAACAGGTCGGCCACATTGGCGCATACCCCGACCGAGATCGCCTTGCCCTGCTTGCGGGCGTCCTCGATCATCGCCAGCGCCTCGTCGAGATTTGCGGCGGCCTTGTCGAGATAGCCGGTGCGGATGCGGAAATCGATCTTGCTGGGCCGGCACTCGGCGACGATGGCGCTGAACCCGGCCATGGTGGCGGCCAGCGGCTGCGCGCCGCCCATGCCGCCCAGTCCGCCGGTGACGACGAGCCGCCCGGCCGGCGCCGAGTTGAAGTGCTTCTCGGCGATGGTGGAGAAGGTCTCGTAGGTGCCCTGGACGATGCCCTGGCTGCCGATATAGATCCAAGACCCCGCCGTCATCTGGCCGTACATCATCAGGCCCTTGCGATCGAGCTCGTTAAAGTGTTCCCAATTGGCCCAGTGCGGCACAAGGTTGGAATTGGCGATGAGCACCCGCGGCGCGTCGGCATGGGTGCGAAAAACCCCGACCGGCTTGCCCGACTGCACCAGCATCGTCTCGTCGTCCTGCAGCCGCTTCAGCGTCTCGACGATGCGGTCGAACGCGTTCCAGTCGCGCGCCGCGCGGCCGATGCCGCCATAGACCACCAGGTCGCCCGGCCGCTCGGCGACATCGGGGTCGAGATTGTTCATCAGCAGCCTGAGCGGCCCTTCGGTGCGCCAGCTGCGGGCATTCAGTTCGCGGCCGTGCGGCGCGCGGATGTCTCGGTGATTGGACAGTATCTTGCTCATGGTGTTTTCGTCAGATGGCTTTGGCGGCCCGCAGGCGGGCGAGTTTTTCGGCGTCGAGGTCGAGCAGGTCCGACAGGACTTCGTCGGTGTGCTCGCCCAGCATCGGCGTCGTCGGTTGCGCGATCGGCTCGCTGTCCGAGAACCGCACCGGCTGCGGCACCAGCGGCGAGGGGCCGAGACGCGAGTGGACGCCGGTCGCAATCAGCTTGCGCGCCTTGACGTGCTCGGATTCGGTCAGTTGCTTCAGGTTCCAGACCGGCGCGGCGGGGATGTTGGCGCCGTTGAGCAGGCCGACCGCCTCGGCCGCGCTGTGTTGCGTCGTCCATGCGGAAATCAGCGCGCGCAGTTCGAGGTCGTGGCGATTGCGCGCGCTGTTATCGGCGAAACGCGGATCGTCCGCCAGTTCCGGCAGGCCCATCAGCGCGCACAGCGCGCGGAACGAGCCTTGCGAGAAACACACCATGACGATGTCGCCGTCGCGGGTGGGAAAGGAATCGACCGGGTAGGTGACGGGATGGCGGTTGCCCACCGGCGTCGGGGTTTCGTTCAGGTAGAGCTGGCGGCTCAGTCCCGTCAGTTGCATCGACATCATCGCGTCGAGCATCGAGACGTCGATGTGGCGGCCGGGACCGCCGCGTGCGCGGTCGAACAATGCGGCGACGATGCCGAACGCGGCGAACATGCCGGTGCACACGTCGGCGGCCGACTCGCCGACCGCCGTCGCCGGCCCGCCGCGCGGACCGGTCACGCTCATCAGCCCGCTCATCGCCTGGATCACCAGGTCGAACGCCGGCAGGTCGCGCAGCGGCCCGTCCTGTCCGAAGCCGGAAATCGACGCATAGACGAGGCCGTCGTTGAGTTTGCGCGCCGAGGCGTAGTCGAGCCCGAGCCGGCTCATCACGCCCGGGCGGAAATTCTCGACCAGCACGTCGCAGTGGGGGATCATCGCCTTGATCAGCGCCGCGCCGTCCTTCGTCTTCATGTCGACGGTGACGCTTTTCTTGTTGCGGTTGAGCAGCATGAAATAGGCGCTCTCGCCGTCGCGGTAGGGACCGAAGGAGCGTCCCTCGTCGCCGCTGCCGGGCATTTCGATCTTGATGACCTCGGCCCCCAGATCGGCCAGCATCGAGGTGCAGAATGGCCCCGACATCACCCGCGACAGGTCAAGCACGCGAATGCCCTTGAGCAATTGGCGGCCGCTCATGCGATAGTCTCCCGAGATTCGATTTCGAGAACGATCTTGCCGACGGTGCGCCGCGACCGGAGGTCGTCCAGCGCCGCCGGCAACGCCTCCAGTCCGGCTCGGCTTTCGACCACCGGATCGACGGTTCCCGCCTTCGCCGCATCGACCAGCCGCGCGGTGACGCGCGCGAGCATGTCGACGTCCTCGACATGGTTCCAGTAGACGCCGACGGCGGCGGCGCGCTTCAGCAGCAGGCGGTTGCCGGCAAAGCGCGGGATCGCGCCCGATGCGAAGCCGACCACCAGCAACCGCCCGTCACGGGCGATGCAGCGCAGGCTCTGTTCGCCGATCTCGCCGCCCACCGGGTCGACGATGATGTCGGCGCCCGCCGGCGCGATTGCGCGCACGGCGTCGACCCAGTTCGGATCGGCATAGCTGATCGCGTGGCGGGCGCCGTGCCGTTTCGCCAAATCGAGTTTTTCGTCGCTGCCGGCGGTGGCGATGACGGTCGCGCCGTTGGCCGCCGCATATTGCACCGCCGCCAGGCCGACGGCGCCGGCCGCCGCATGGACCAGCACGGTCGCGCCGGGGCGCACGGTCGAGCATTCGCTCAGCGCCACGATCGCGGTGGTGTAGGAGACGGGTATCGCCGCCGCGCGGGCGAAGCCGATCGCGTCCGGCAGCGCGATCGGCATGTCGGCGGGAACCGCGACGCGTTCGGCGAAGCCGCCCCAGTTGACCTTGGTGGCGACGCGGTCGCCTGGCCGCCAGCGCGACAGTTCGGGCGCCGAGACGACGACCCCGGCGACTTCCTGGCCGGGCGTGAACGGACGCGGCGGCTTCACCTGATAGGCGTCGTCGATCATCAGGATGTCGGAAAAATTCAGCGCCGCGGCGCGAACCTCGACAATGATCTCGCCGGCCTTGGCGATCGGGTCGGCGAGTTCGCCGAACTGCAGCCCGCCCATGCCCCGGGCGTTCGAGATCCAGCCCTTCACGACGGCGATCCCGCGGGCGACGCGCCGCCAAGCAGAGCGTCGATTTCCCCTGCCGCGGCGGCGGCGCGCCTGCCCAGTTCCTCGACGCCGCGTTCGTCATAGCGCATCAGCGGCGCGGCGATGGCGACCGAGCCGACCGGCAGGCCGTTTGGCCAGCAGATGGCGGCGGCGACGCCGACGACGCCTTCATAGGTTTCCTCGCGCGACACCGCATAACCGAGTTGCTGGGCGCGTTCGGTGGCCTTGCGCACCGCGTCCGGCGTGGTCAGGCTTCCGCTGGCGCGTTTGCGCAGCGGCTGGGCAGTCAGCAGCGTCTCGCGGTCCGCTTCCGGCAATGCGGCCAGGATCGCGCGCGGCGCCGCGCCTTCCGTCAACCTGAATTCGGAACCGACATTCTCGAATACCCGCAATCCGTCGCGCCGGCTCTCGATCTGGTAGACGCAAACCGCCGTCGACCGCCGCTCGACATACTCGGTCAGGATGACGGTTTCCTGGGTGGCGGCGGCGATCCGCTCCAGAACCGGCTGCGCCAGTTCCGCCAGATTGAACTGCGCCGAGGCGCGCCGCCCCAGATCCATCGCGGCAGGTCCCAGCCGATAGCGTCCGGACGACGACGCCTGCGTCAGATAGCCGGTGTCGCAGAGATAGCGGACGAGGCGGCTGGTCGTCGATTTCGTGAACCCGTGTTCGCGCCCCAGTTCGGCCTGCGTCCAGCTTGGCGATGTGGCCGAAAAGGAGTCGAGGATCTGAAAACCCTTCTTGAGGAGGCCTACGCCGTCGGCTGTCTGTGTGTCGCTCATTGGTGCTACATCGTGGGAATTCAGTTCCATATTATGGGTTAGTCGTCGCATGTCAAGCGCCATTCATGGCGCGGTCCTGCGCCGCGCGCAGCCGCTGCGTCGTCATCGTCGTCAGTGGATTTTTGGTCGGTCGGCTCGTTGGCGCGACGAAGCCGGCGGTCAGCCCTGCAATTGCGCCCACATCGCCTTGTCGCGCGCCGCCGTCCAGATGCGCGGCGTGTCGATGCCCAGAGCCTCGTCATAGGCGCGCGCGACGTTGAACGGCAGGCAATGCTCGTAGATCGCAGAGTCGCCGAATTTGGGGTCGCAGACCTCGCGGCAGGCGTTCCAGGCGTCCTTGAGCGAGCCGCCGCCCTGCGCCACGCGGGCGATCGGACGGTAGGTCGAACAGACGAAATCCGTGGTGTTGTCGATCGCGGCGTTGACCATGCCGCCGCCGACGAGGGCATCGCCCCGGCCCGGCGCGATCGCGTCGAGATCGAAGGCGCGGATTGTTTCCAGCGTTTTCGGCCAGTCGGCGAAATGACCGTCGCCGCAATAGCAGGCCGAATGATATTCGACGATGTCGCCGGTGAACATCACATTGGCGTCCGGCACGTGGGCGACAATGTCGCCGGCGGTGTGGGCGCGGCCGAGGAACATCAGGTCGACGCGACGCTTGCCCATGTAGACGGTGAGCCGGTCGTTGAAGGTGATCGTCGGCCAGGTCAGGCCGGGAATCGATTCATGGCCCTGGAACAGGCGCGGGAAGCGGCCGAATTCGGAATCCCAGTCCTCCTGGCCGCGTTCCGCCACCATGGCGCGCGCCTTTTGCGACATGAAGATTTCCGATGCGCCATAGGCCGACGCTCCGAGCACCCGCACGGCGTGATAGTGCGACAGCGTCACATATTTGATCGGCTTGTCGGTGACCGTCCTGATTTTCTCGATCACCTTGCCGGCAAGGCGCGGCGTCGCCTGCGCGTCGACGATCATGACGCTGTCGTCGCCGATGATGACGCCGGTGTTGGGATCGCCCTCGGCGGTGAAGGCCCACAGATCGCGGCCGATCTCGGTGAACGAGATGGTCTTCTCGGCCATGTCGCCGGTCGACGCAAAGTTCTTCGCCATGTCGCTTCCAGTCCCGTTGGCGTTATGGTCGGCCAGACCTGTCGGTTTCCTTGCCGTCTTTAGTCCACATTCGCCGGGGCGACCATACCGGGCCCGCCGGCGATGGTCTCAACCCAGTTGCAGGATCCGCGGCAGCCAGAGCGTCAGCACCGGGAACATGACGATCAGCGCCACCCGGACGAAGTCGGCGAGGACGAACGGCACGATGCCGCGCGACAGGCTGGCGAGGCTGAGATTTGGCGCGACGCCCTGGATGACGAACAGGTTCATGCCGACCGGCGGCGTGATCAGTCCGATCTCGACGACCGAGACCAGCAGCACGCCGAACCAGATCGGGTCGTAGCCCAGGCCGGTGACGACGGAATAGGCCGGAACGACGGTCAGCAGGATCATCGACAGGCTGTCCATGAAGCAGCCGAGCACGACATAGAACGCCAGCAGGATCAGGATCACGCTGATAGGCTCGAAGCCCGAATGGGTGATCCAGTTGACCAGCGCCTGCGTCATGCCGCTGGTTTCGATGAAGAAGTTGAACAGCGCCGCGCCGATCAGGATCATGAAGATCATGCCGGTCATCGACGCGGTTTCCAGCATGCCCTCGCGCAGGATGCTGGCCTTCAGCCTGCCGCGCATGGCCGTCAGCAGGATCGATCCGCCGGCGCCGACGGCGGCAGCCTCGGTCGGCGAGAACAGGCCGGCATAGATGCCGCCGATCACCAGCAAGATCAGCGCCAGCGCATCCCACATCTGCAGGAACGCCAACCATCGTTCGCGCCAGCTGTGGCGCGGCGTCGGCGGCCCGAGCGCGGGGTTGCGCCAGACCTGGATCTGGATGGACACGATGTAGAGACCCGCCGCAAGCAGGCCCGGGATCATCGCGGCGGCGAACAGCGCGCCGATCGACTGTTCGGTCAGCAGCGCATAGACGATGAGCAGGATGGACGGAGGGATAAGCACTCCGAGCGTGCCGCCCGCCGCGACCGACGCGCCGGCCAGGCTGCCGGCATATCCATGCCGCTGCATTTCCGGCAGCGCCACCCGCCCCATCGTCGCGCTTGTGGCGAGCGACGATCCGCTGATCGCGCCGAACACCGCGCAGGCTCCAACCGTCGCGGACGCCAGGCCGCCGCGGCGGTGGCCGAGGAAAGCCACGATGCCGTTGAACATGTTTTCCGACAGCCCGGAATAGCTGGCGAACACCCCCATGAAGATGAACAGCGGCACGATGGAAAGTCCGTAGGGCGAAATCGCCTCGAACGGCAGCGCCGCCATGACATAGGTGGCGCTCGACCAGTCCATCAGCAGCAGCACGCCGACGACGCCGACGCCGGCCATCGCGATTGCGACGGGCACCCGCAGCAGCGCCAGCGCCATCGCGACGGCGAATCCGATCAGCCCGGCCCATTCAGTCGCCATGGTGTTTCCCGTCCGAGGCGGCGAGCGAAATGACGCGCGAGAGATTGACGACGACCGACACGCCCAGTCCGAACAGGAGCAGGGCCCAGTAGTAGATCATCGGAATCGCCAGGTCCTGCGAAACGTCTCCGTAGGACCACACTTCCATCGCCCGTCCGTAGCTGAGCCACAGGAGAAACGCCGTCAGCGCCGCGGCGGCAAGGGCGGCGGCGATGTCGAGCGCGCGGCGCGCGGCGCCGGGCAGGACATTGCCGAGCAGGTCGACCGTCACGTGCCGGCCATGCGCGAACGCATAGGGGATGGACAGCGACGCCGCCGCCACGACGCTGAATTCGGTCAGGTCGACCGCGCCGATCATCGATCTGCCGCCGATGCGCCGCCAGACGATGTCCCAGACCACCACCACGATGGCCAGCAGCAGCACCGACATGCCGATGACGGCAAGGACGCTGGTCATCCGCTTCAATGCGGCGTCGATCGCCGCGACCGCCGGATTGCCCGGCGGTCCTGTCAGTTGCTCGCCATTGTCGCTCATGCGGCGGAAGCTTAGCCTGCGTCGTATTGCGAGACCAGTTCCTGGGCGCGGGCATAGAGCTTTTGCGGATCCTCGACCCCAAGCTTCTTCAGCCCTTCGAGATAGGTGTCGATCATCGGCGCCAGCTCGGCCTTCCACTGATTGCGGCTCGCCTCGTCGAGCTCGATGATCTCGTTGCCGCGCGCAACCGCGTCATCGCGCCCGCGCTTGTCCCACTTGTCCCACCAGCCGCCCATCTTCGCGACCAGATTGTCGCCGGTCATGTCGTCAAACACGGTTTTGGCGTCGGCCGGCAGTCCGTCGTACGATTTCTTGTTCATCAGGATATGGAAGCCGGCGACATAGGCGCGGGCGTCGGTGTGGTGCTTCAGCAATTCGTTGATCTTGATCGCGCCGACGAGATCCCATGTCGTGACGACGCCGTCGAGCGCCCCTTTCTGCAGGTTCTCGTAGATCGCCGAGGGCGGCATGCCGACCGGCGACGCGCCGGCCGCTTCCAGCATCGCCGAGACCGCCGGGCTGGGTGTGCGCAGGCGCAGGCCGGCAAGGTCCTGCAGCGTCCGCACCGGTTTCGAGATCGTGTGGATCAGCCCGCCATGGTGGGTCATCAGTCCGAGCACATGGAAGTCGTCATATTCCTTGCCCAGCGCGCCCTCCTTGTAGAGCTCCCACAGCGCCTTCGAGCCGGATGCGGCGTTTTCGACCAGGAACGGCATTTCGATGACGGAACTGGCCGGAAACCGGTCGCGCGGGATGCCGTTGAGGCCGATTGCGATGTCCACGACGCCGGCGCGAACCTGGTCGGCCTGCCGCTCCAGCTTGCCGAACGCGGTGGTGGCGTCGAGGATCTGCGCCTTCACCGCGCCATTGGTGCGGCTTTCAAGCTCGGCGGCGAACGGCGCCATGAAGTCGGTCGTGAAGCCATGCATCGGCGGCAGATAGTTGCTCATCTTCAGCGTGATCGCCTGCGCCGATGCCGGCCGGCCGATCATCGCCATGGCGAGACCAGCGCCGGCCGTCTTCAGGATCGTCCTGCGTTTGATGTCCATCCCTGTTTCCTCCTGATGGTTGCACGATTGAAATCGGGTGAGCCTGCCTTTGCTTGTGGGCGGCCGGCGTCATGCCGGCCTCGCCATCCTGCCGTCGCGGCTGGCCGGGCGGCTGGCCTCGAGCCGCACCGATCGCTCGGCGCAATAGGTTTTCAGCGCCGCGACCTCGGGCGAGCCGGCGTCGAGGATCGCCGGATCGGTTCCGACCAGCGTCACCGCCGCCTGCGCCTGATCCTGCCAGTCGAGCACCGGGGCTGCGATGGCGACGAGGCCGGGAATGACCTTGCCGTCGACATGGGCGAAGCCGGCCTCGCGCGTCTGCCGGCGCAACGCCTCAATGCCTCTGGCGCTGGTGTCGAGGCCCGGCACCAGGCTCGGCCGCCGCTTCAGGCCCTGGATTTCCGCTTCGCACATCGCCTTGATCGGCTCCTGCGGTCCCCAGGTCAGGAACACCCGGCCCGACGCCGAGTTGAGCAGCGGCAGCGTCGAGCCCAGCCCCATCACCGTCGCCACCGGCGACCTCGCCCGCTCCCACCGGACGACGGTGGCGCCCTCATTGCCCAGCACGGTCAGCAGCGCCGTCAGCCCGGTTTCGCCGGACAGGTCCGGCAAACCGTCGGCGGCGGCGTTGACGAAATCGTGCCGCGTCATCGCCGCCAGCCCCAGCCGCAACGCCTCGGCGCCGAGAAAATAGCGTCCCGACTTTCCGGTCTGCTCGACCAGCCCGGCGTGCATGAACGAGGCGAGGTAGCGATGCGCCTTGCTCGGCTGGATCCGGCACGAGCGCGCCAGTTCCGACAGCGACACCGGTTCGCGATACGCCGTCATCGCGAGCAGCAGCGCCAGCGCCGAATCCAGCGCCTGGGTGCCGGTCGAGGTCCGGCCGCCCCATCTGTCATCCGTCACCGCGCTTCACCACCGTTAGAGTTCCATCGTTCCTGTAGGCGCATCGACCGCGTCCGGCGGGCTGTTTTCGCTCTGGGGCGACGATGCGATCGCCGCCGCCATGCTCGAGGCAATCCTGCTGATAATTTTCCGCTTAGCAAAATCTATTGTCTATTATAGAAAAAACCCGTATCGCACCGGCAGGCGCTTGTCGAGCCTTCGATTGCTAAGTTTATCGGCAATGCGCCGGCCGCGATCGATCGGGCGGCATGGGCCGGCGGTCGCGCCGCACCCGCAACGAACAGGAGCACATGCGTGGTTGACTACCCATTCGCCCCACAGCCGGTTCCCACCGTCGCCATCGCCGGTTCCGCGGCGCGCTGGCCGGTGCGCCGGATATTCTGCGTCGGCCGCAACTACGCCGCCCATGCGCGCGAGATGGGCCGCGATCCCGACCGCGAGCCGCCATTCTTTTTCACCAAGCCCGCCGACGCGGTGGTCGGCGACAGGGAGACGGTCGCCTATCCGCCGCAGACCGCCAATTTCCACTATGAGGCCGAGCTGGTTCTGGCGATCGGAACCGGCGGAACCGACATCGCCCGAGACAAGGCGCTCGCGCATGTCTGGGGCTACGCCGTCGGCAACGACCTGACCCGCCGCGACCTGCAGCTTCAGGCCCGCGAACTGGGCCGTCCGTGGGACTGGGGCAAGGCGTTCGACAGGTCGGCGGTGATCGGTCCGATCCACGCGGCCGCCGATGTCGGCCATATCGGCGGCGGCTCGATCCGGCTCGCGGTCAATGGCGAGACCAGGCAGGACGCCGACATCGGCGACCTGATCTGGTCGGTTCCGGAAATCGTCGCGATCGTCTCGCAATCGGTCGAGTTGAAGCCGGGCGACCTGATCATGACCGGGACGCCGGCCGGCGTCGGTCCGCTGCAGGTCGGCGACGTCTGCACCGTGAGCATTGACGGGCTCGGCGCGATTTCAACCACGATCGGCCCCGCCCGGTGACGTGGACGCTGCATAATTTCTTCCGGTCGTCGAGTTCGACAAGGGTGCGCGCCGCCCTCAATTTGAAGCGGCTGCAGGCCGCCTACGCGCCTTACGTCCTGCTCCGGGGCGACACCCGCACGCCGGAATTTCTCGCCATGAACCCCGCCAGCCTGGTGCCGGTGCTTGACGCCGACGGCGTCGTCCTCACCCAGTCGCAGGCGATCATCGAATGGCTGGACGAAACCCATCCCGAGCCGCCGCTGCTGCCGCGCGACCCCGACGGTCGGGCGCGGGTGCGATCGCTGGCCCAGATGATCGCCTGCGAGGTGCACCCGCTCAACAATCTGCGCGTTCTGCAATATCTCGGCGCTGAATTCGGCGCCGACGAGGCCGCCCGGGCCAAATGGTTCAGGCATTGGGTCGAACTGACCTTCGACGCGCTGGAGACCAGCCTCGCCGCGAGCGCTGACACCGGCCTGTGCTGCCATGGCGACGAGCCTGGCCTGGCCGATATCTGCCTCTACGCGCAGGTGTGGAACAACCGGCGTTTTGACATCGCGACGGACCGCTGGCCGACCATCGCGTCCATCGTCGGCAGGCTCGACGCGATCCCGGCATTCCGCGACGCGGCGCCGGACCGGCAGCCCGACGCCGGCTGAGCCGGCAGGGTGACAGGCAAGGAGGATCGAATGTCCGACAGGCAAATGCAGCAAGACCAGCAGTCGCATGCGATGCAGCCCGCCGACACGCCCGAACTGCGTGAACTCTATGCCGGGTTCGAGCGTCAGCACATCAAGCCGCTGTGGACCCAGATCGGCAATCTGATGCCGCGCCAGCCGACGCCGCAGGCAACGCCCCATGTCTGGAAATGGGCCGATCTTCTGCCGCTGGCGAGGCGGTCGGGCGATCTGGTGCCGGTCGGCCGCGGCGGCGAGCGGCGGGCCNNCGCTTCGTGGTGGAAGGCGAGGGCGTATGGACCGTCGTCAACGGCGACCCGGTGAGGATGAGCCGCGGCGATTTGCTGTTGACGCCGGGATGGCATTTTCACGGCCACCACAACGACACCGACGCGCCGATGGCCTGGCTCGACGGGCTCGACATTCCGTTCTCGCATTATTGCGACGTCGGGTTCTTCGAGCTCGGATCGGACCGGGTGACGGATTACGCCACGCCGAGGTTCTCGCGCTCCGAGCGTCTGTGGGGTCATCCCGGCCTCAGGCCGCTGTCCGGCCTGCACGACACGCCGAGTTCGCCGCTGGCGGCGTATCGCTGGGAACATACCGACCGGGCGCTGGCCGAACAGCTGATGCTGGAGGAGGAGGGCCAGCCGGCCACCGTCGAGCAGGGCCACGCGGCGATCCGCTTCGTCAATCCCGCCACCGGCGGCGACGTCATGTCGACGATCCGCTGCGAGTTTCATCGCCTTCGCGCCGGCGCGCTGACGCCTGACCGCCGCGAGGTCGGCTCGACCGTCTTTCAGGTTTTCGACGGCAAGGGCGCGGTGGTCATCGACGGCCAGAGGCGGGTCCTCGACATCGGCGACATTTTTGTCATTCCGTCATGGGTGCGCTGGTCGCTCGAGGCCGAAACCCAGTTCGACCTGTTCCGCTTTTCCGATGCGCCGGTGGTCGAGCGGCTCGGTTTCGCCCGCGCCCAGGTCGACGGCGTCGCCGGATGAACGCGGACCTGGACGCGGCGCGCGCCGAACTCAGGGTGCGGCAGGGCGCCGGGGCGCG
>DDFA01000089.1 GCA_002336975.1 Phyllobacteriaceae bacterium UBA1940 | reverse complement strand
TTGTCTGTCGAATTGCGAATGGCAATTCGACGGGCAGGGTTTGTGTTTGGTGGACGCCCACTGCGTCGGGCGGCTTGCGCGATGAACCACATCGAGCCTGCGCGGCCCTCCTGCTGGTTCGTCTCACCAAACAACAAACAGATTGGACCACAATATCGGCACGAGGCTCGAACACTTTGAATCTGCTGCATCGTGCTTTCGAAAATCGATTCCGATTTTCGGGCCGACGCAGCAGATCGTTTCTATCTAGACGATCAGCGGAATGCGGGCGGCGGGCGGCGTATTGCGACTGCGCGCGCAACGAACCTGCCCGTCGATGATCACCATGCCGATGCCCGGCAGATTGCCTTGCGCGACCGATTCCAGGATGTTGCGGCCGGGCGCATGCAACGCCTGATCCATCAGCACGAAGTCGGCCGCCCTGCCCGCCTCGATCAGGCCGGTGTCGAGATTGCGCTGTCGCGCGGTGTTGCCGGTGGCGAAGCAGAACGCCTGCTCCGCCGGCACGCCGCCGAAGGCCGAGAGCATCGCCACCATGCGCAAGATGCCGAGCGGCTGGACGCCCGAACCCGCCGGTCCGTCGGTGCCGAGAATGATCTGGTCGAGCTTGCCCAGTTCGCGCGCCGTGTTCAGCGCAAGCACGGCGGACCGCTCATTGCCGTTGTGAACGATCTCGAGACCGGACGAGCACTTGTCGCACAGGCATACGATCTGGTCGTCGGGCAGCGCCGAGTGGCCGCCATTGATGTGGCCGACGACATCGGTGCCGGTCTCCAGAACCATGTCGGCGTCGATCAGGCCCGAGCCGGGGATGGAGGGACCGCCGGTGTGGATGGTGCTCTGAATGCCGTATTTGCGCGCCCAGTCGACCATCTGCCGGGCGGTCTTGCCGTCCTTGACGCTGCCGAGCCCGACTTCGCCGAGCAGGGTGACGCCGGCGGCGGCGAGATCGCGGAAATCCTCCTCGGTCATGCCATGTTCGATCACCGGCGCGCCGGCATGGACCTTCACGCCGGAGGGACGGAAATTCTCGTACATGCGCTGGGTCGCGATCGCCAGCGCCTTCAGACCGACAATGTCCTTGGGGCGGCCGGGCGTATGCACCTCGCCGGCGGAAATCATCGTCGTGATGCCGCCGTTGAGACTGCTGTCGATCCAGTTGAGCTGCTGCTGTCGCGGCGTGTAGTCGCCAACGACCGGATGGACATGGCTGTCGATCAGGCCGGGCGCAAGGGTGACGCCGTTGGCGTCGACCACGGAACTTGCTTCGCCGGTGTCGAGGTCCTTCTCGCGACCCCAGGCGCTGATCTTTCCGTCGATCGCGACGACGCAGTCGCCGTCGAGGATCGGCTGTTCCAGCCGTCCCGACAGGATCAGGCCGATATTGCGGATGACAAGCTTGTGCGGCCGTTCAGTCATTTGGCTGGCTCCCGTTGTCGGCGAAGCATTGTTTCGGTTCAGCGAAGACCATCGACGCCCTTCGCTTCATGGGCTTTCAGTCCACCCACCCGTGGCAACGGCCGGCCGCTGTCCGTCACCGCCACGGCGACAAGGATTTCGTTGGCGCGCGGCGCGTCGTTGAGGGTGATTTCCGCGCCGTCGAAATGGCTGCGGACATAGGCGGCGTCCTTGTGGCCGAGCGGAATGTCGAGCGCCTGGCCGGGGCTCCCCATCTTTTTCGACGAGGGAACGAGCGCGGCGCCCTTCTCGACCGCTTCACGCAGCGGCGCGCCGAGTTTCGGATGCAGGATGGCGGCGGCGTGCTCCAGTTCGCCGGCCTCGCCCACCATGGCGGCCTTGCCGTAGCTTTCCGCCTTCTCGGGCGCGATGCCGAGCGCCTCGACACAACGCTGCCCAAGAAGTCCGCCCAGTTCAGCGCCGATCTCCGACAAATCGGACAGGTCTTCGTGGTAGCGGTCCGCGAACGGATTTTCGATGACCGCGGCGGCGATCGCCTTGCGCGTCGGCGGTGCGATCTCGCGGCCCATTTCGCGCCAGGTCTCCTCGACGCACACGACCAGCTTTCGAATACGCGCTTTCATCGCAATCCGTCCTCGCCCTTGACGTCGGATGCGGCGAGCCCGCCCATGCGGGCGTGGATGCGCTGGCCGGTGGTCATCACCAGGATGACCGCCAGTTCGTTGGCGCGCGGCGCGTCGTTGGCGCCGACTTCCATCGCGTCGAAATGGCTGCGCACATAGGATGCGTTGATATGGGTGATCGGCACGTCGAGGCGCGTCCCGGGGCCTCCGACCTTCTTGGTCGAGGGCACGATGGCCCGGGCGTTTCCAAGCACCTCGCGCATCGCGTATCCGCCCGGCACATGCCACAGCGCGCCGTGCTCGATCTCGCCGGACGTGCCGACGATCGCCCCCTTGCCGAACCCCTGCACCTTGTCGGGACCGCCGAGCCTGTCCGCCAGTTCGCGCGCAAGACGATGCCCAAGCGGTTTCAACTGCTCCATGAACCACTGCAGGTCGGGTTCGTAGCGTCCGGCGAACGGATTCTCGATCACCGCCATGATCGCGCCGCGCATTAGCGGCGTCGCCGCGGCCGGTCCGCCCTCGTGATAGACCTCTTCGATTGTCGTCCACGTCTTGCGCGGCATGATGTCAGTCTTGGCCATGTTCACTTTTCTCCGAACTTCCGTGTCTTCGCAGCCGCTGCGGCTCCGGCAATCTTAGCAGCCGACCGAACGCGCCGTCGCGCGCAACAATGACGGTGACAACGAAGATCAGGCCGATAGCCAGTTGCCAGATGTTGCCGATCTTGGCTGACAGCAGGTTTTCCGCGCCCGGAACGATGATGGCGCCCGCAACCGACGCCATCAGCACCGCGCGCCCGCCAACGGCGACCCAGATCAGCACCTGAGTCGACAAGGCGAAGCCGATCAGCGACGGTGAGACGAAGCCGAACTGCGAGGCGAACAGCGCGCCCGCCAGGCCGGAGACCGCGCCGGCGATGACGAACGCCGCGGATTTCAGCCGCCTTGTGTCGTAGCCCAGATGCGCGGTGCGGTTCTCGTCGTTGCGGATGGCCCGCAGCACCGTGCCGAATGGCGAACGCACCAGCACCGTCAGCCCGGCGAAAACGGCAAAAAGAACCGCCAGCACGACGAAATAGACAGTGGTCGGTCCCAGGTCCTCGCCGCCGAAGCTGATCGGCGGCACCCCGAACAGGCCGTTGTAGCCGCCCAGATAGTCGGAACGCGTCGCGGCGGTCTCGACCACGACGGCCGCGCACAATGTGACAATGGCGAAATGCGCCCCCGACAGGCCACGGCCGGCGAAGGTCATCCAGGCGGCGATGGCCGCAAGGCCGCCACTCACCACCACGGCAGCCACTACTCCGATCAGGAAATGGTCCGGCACGCCGGGGACCATGCCAAGCGTAACCACCGCGAACGCATAGGCGCCGGCGCCGAAGAAGATCGCCTGCCCGAAGCTGAGGATGCCCGCCTGCCCCCAGATCAGGCTGAGCCCCATGGCGAAGATTCCATAGCAGAAATAGATCGACAGCAACGGCAGCAGCCAGTGCGGCGCGGCCAGGCCGCTGACGGCAAGAAGCAGCCAGATGGCGATTGTGGCGTAGAGCCCGGTGCGGTCCGGCCCGGTCATTTGCGCCACCACGCGGCGATGCCGTTTGGAAACAGGCGGATGATCACGATCGCCAGGATGAAGACGATGATCTGGGTATCGGCCTGCGACAGCCAGCTGCCGATGATATTGGTGGCGCTGGCGATGCCGAGCGCGCCGATGACCGGCCCGACGAGGGAATTGACGCCGCCGATCAGGATGGCAAGGAAGGACGGGGTGAGGAAACGCATGCCCGCCTGCGGGTCGACGCTCATCACCGGGCTCATCAGCGCGCCGGCGAAACCCGCCAGCGCCGCGCCGAGGCAGAAGCTGGCCATGTCCATGACCCTTGTGTCGAGGCCAAGCGCGCCGGAAATGTCGCGATTGGCGATGACCGCGCGCAGTTTCAGGCCGGTGCGGCTGCGAAACAGCGCCAGGTACAACAGGCTCGCCAGCGTGATCGCCACGACGATGATCAACAGCCGGATCCGCGGATAATCAACGCCAAACAGCGTCACGGCGCCCGGCAACGGGTTGGCGACGCTGTGCGCTGTCGGCCCGAACAGGAGGATGGTGATCTGTTTTAACACCAGCGACACCCCCCACGTCGCGAGGATCGTGTCGAGGAAACGGCGGTAGATGCGCCGGATCACCAGGATTTCGACAAACAGACCAACGACGGCGGTGACGACCGGCGCGGCAAGCAGCGCCAGCCAGAAACTGGCGCCGACGCCTGTCAGCGCAACCACAGTGTAGGCGCCGATCAGCAGGAATTCACCATGCGCCATGTTGATGACGTTCATCAGGCCGAAGATCACCACCAAGCCGAGGATCACCAGCATCAGGACCGAAAAGTGATTGAGGCTGTCGAGTAGAAGCTCCATCGGGGACCTCAGATCGAAAGGAATTTTGCTTGGCGGGCGCGGTCTTCACGGATGCCGGCCGCCGGGATCCCAGATTCGACGATCGCGCCGTGGTCGATGAAGGCGACCGTATCGGCGCAGGCGGCGACCATGTCCAGGTTCTGCTCCGCCATCATGATCGTCAGGCCGGTCGTGTCGACCAGTTGGCGAAGCGTCCCCGCCAGTTGATGCACGATCGACGGCTGAATGCCTTCCGACGGCTCGTCGAGCAGCAGGACGCGCGGTTCGCCGGCAAGCGCACGCGCGATCGCCAGTTGCTGCTGCTGACCGCCCGAGAAGGAGCCGGCGCGCTGGTTCCACCGTTCCCGAAGGATCGGAAACAGCGACAGCAGGTGCTCGGGAATCTCAGGGGACAGCCCCGGCTTGGCGATGCGCCCGATCAGCAGATTTTCGGCGACCGAAAAATCAGCGAACACCTCGCGCCCCTGCGGCACAAAGCCGATGCCGGCGCGGGCGCGCTCGAAGACGGTGCGGCCGGCTATTTCCTGGCCGTCCAGGAGGATGCTTCCGCCCGCCGAGGCGAGAAGGCCGCATACGGACCGCATCAAGGTCGTCTTGCCCATGCCGTTGCGACCGAGCACCGCGACGATGCTGGCGCGGGGGATGGAGATATTCAAATCGTTGAGGACAAGCCCGCCCGACGGGTAGCCTGCCTTGAGACCGACAATCTCAAGCATGCGCCGCCCCAAGATAGGATTCGATGACGCGCGGATCGTTCCTGATGGTTTCGTAGTCGCCGCGCGCGATGATCTTTCCACCATTGGCGACGAGAACCGGCGCGTCGAGGCTGCGGACAAACCCGAGGTCGTGCTCGACGGCGAGGATCGTCAGGCCGCGCTCGACGTTGAGCTGCTTGACGAGCCGAGCGATGGATTGCGTCTCCGACACCGACATGCCGGCTGTCGGTTCGTCCAGCATCAGCAGACTGACGTCGCAGGCGAGCAGCATGGCGATCTCCAGACGCTGGCGTTCGCCATGGGATATTTCGCCCACCGTCCGCTCCAGCTTTTCGCTCAGGCCGCACAGTTCGGCCAGTTCGTCGCGTCTGGCAATGGACGGGCGAACCAGGGTCAGCGCGACCATACCGTTGGCGCCATCGGCGCGCGCCAACGCCACTTCGAGATTTTGCGCGACGCTGAGTTCGCCGAACACGCCAGGCACCTGGAATTTGCGCGCAATCCCCATCCTGGCGATGCGATGCGGCTCCATCGAGTCAATGCGGACGCCGCTGAAAAGAATCTGCCCCGCGGTCGGCTTCAACGAACCGTCGATCAGGTTGAACAGCGTGGTCTTGCCACAGCCATTGGGTCCCAGAATGGTGTGCAACGAGCCTGCTTCAAGTTCGAAGGAGACGTCGTTGACGGCAACGACGCCTCCAAACCGTTTGGTCAGACCCACGACCTGAAGCAGCGGGGCAGTCGCCATGATGTCAGCCGCACTGATTGGCGGCGACAATGCGTCCAAGATCAACCAGCGTATTCATCTTGCCGTCTCGCGCCTCGGTGATGAGAACGTTGAGATCGACGTGACGGTCCGACTTGCGCAGATAGACTTCACCATTGCCCGAGCGGATCGACTGGTCGACCATGGCGTCGGTCACGGCCTCCTTGTCGTCGCCGCCGGCGCGGCGGATGCCTTCTATATACATGCGCGACAGCGTCCAATGCGCATCAACCGTATTGGAGACGATGGCGTCGGCCCCATAGCGCTTGTGCGCCAGCGACTTCAGCTTCTCCGCATCCTCCGAAACCAGGGACGAGGTGAAATCGGCCGGCGCGACGATGCCGTTGCTCTCATCGTGGGACAGGCCCGCCAGATAGTTTTCGGAGAAGCCGAAAAAGATCATCCGGATCGACTTGTTCATGCCTGCGGCGGCGAACTGCTTGACGAAGGTGATGGCGTCAGCCCCGACAATGGTGAGCGCGACCGTATTGGCGCCGGAATCGCGGATTTTTCGCAAGGTCGCGGCATAGTCTGTCGCGCCCCACGGCGTGTATTCCTCGCCTACGACCGCGCCGCCGTTCTTCTCGGCCTCGGCCCGGAAGGCGGCGTTCATCTTTTGCGGCCACACATAGTCGGACCCGACGAGGTAGAAGCTCTTGCCCATCGTCTCGGTCGCGTGCTTGACCAGCGGCACGACCCAATGGTCGGGCAAGGCGCTGTAACAGGTGATGTAACGCGAGCAGACGCCGCCCTCGTAGTCCGTCGCATAGAGCAGAGGCATCTTCGCCCGCTCGATTGTCGGACGCATCGCATCGCGATTGGCGCTGGTGACGGGACCGACGATGGCCGACACTTCCTCGCGCCGGATCAAGTCATTGGTGCGCTCCACCGCGGTTCGCGGATCGGTTGCGGTGTCGGCGCGCACCAGTTCAAACATGCGGCCGCCGACGCCTCCGGCGTCATTGGCGTCCAGAAACGCCAACTCGGCGCCGTTGGCGCCTTGCTGTCCGAGCGCCTCGAGCCCTCCAGTGAAGGGCTGGAGAATGCCGACCCGGATCGGCTTGTTCTGCGCGATTGCCGGCATGGCGAGCGCGCCGAACCCGGCGGCGGCTCCCATCTGCAGAATGCTGCGGCGCGAAAATTTCACATTCATCGTCATGCTGGCTCCTCCCTGAGCATCAGATGTCGGTCGTTTCAAACTCCGGCATGGCCTCGACGGCGCTCCTGCCCCGCAGCGCCTGAATCACGCGGGCGGCGTCGGTCACCGTGCCGAAATGGGTCGCAATGTCGTAGAGCGAGGACGCCTGCTCGCGCGGGCCCGTCGCCGCACACGCATCGTGCGGCACGATCACGCGATAGCCGTTGAAGAATGCATCGTGCACCGTCGAGCGGACGCAGATATTGGTCACGACACCGAAAACGATGACCGTATCGATCAGATTGTCGCGCAAGGTCAGGTCGAGATCCGTGCCGAAGAACGCGCTGTAGCGGCGCTTGTGGAAGACCAGATCGTCGGCATGCTTGTCCAACTGCGGCACCACGTCGACGCCCGGCGTACCTTCCAGGCAATGCGGCGCTCGCTTCAAAAACTCGCGGTCGCGCTTCAAGCCCGGCCGATGCGCATCGACCACCCAGCCGATCATCGCGCCGGTTTCGCGCGACGCCGTCACCAGCGCATTTTGAACCGGGTAGAGCCGCTCGGCTCCCGGCAGCGGCATTGCGCCAGCCGGATCGCAAAAATCCCACAACATATCAACGATCAGCAGAGCGGTGGATCGCGGCTCGATCACCTGCGTAACCTGGCCTGCACGACTGGCCGAAAACGAGTCCATCGAACGGTGCTCCAACCTTCCCCAACGACGCTATCATAACGCCGGAAAAGATCAATCATTATGTCGTGTACTATCTATTTTCCATCGTTCGACAGAAATTAAAGTCAATATAATCAATCAGATACAACTAGTATCACGGGTCAGTTTACTTCGTTTTTTCCGCCGCCTAAGATTTGAAAACGGCTTGCCGGCCACCATTTCGACACCCACTGGACCCCAAGAATGACCGATGGAGCAGACCAAGAACGGATCGATCAGCCGGGTCCGGAAACGGCCGGACAGGAGTCCGCCGCAGCCAGGGCGCTCTATGACCTGCAGTCGAACATCGGCTATCTGTTGCGAACGACGAACCAGATTGCTGTCGTCCGGTTCAATGCCTACCTCACCAATGCGCTGGCGATCGACAACATCACGACCACCCAGTTCGCGGTGCTGACATCGCTGATGCGATTTCCAGGCGCCTCATTCAGCGCATTGTCGAAATTCACCTCGATCGACATGCCCACCCTCAATTCGATGATCAATCGCCTGAGCGCGAGGAATCTTCTGTCCATTCAGGTCGACCCCGCCGACAAGAGATCGCGCCAGCTTTGGCTGACGCCGGAAGGGATGGCGTTGGCGAGGCGTTTGACCGAACATGGCAACCGCATCGGCGACTTTACCTTCGGCAAGCTGTCGGAAACCGAACGCAGACGGTTGATCTCGCTGCTGAAAAAGATGGGCCAGGAGGTCGAAACCCAGGCCGGGTCCTGAAATGGACCGCCGCGTCAAGCGGGCGCTCGCCGTCGCGAACAATGCGCCCCCAACGCCCTCCGCCTGCGCCGCGCCGATCGACGTCCATCAAAGGATCCCGGCCGCCTGCTGTCCGCATTCAGCCGGGAATGATGCGTCTTTGCTTACGCATCGCACGGGCCTGCGCGTCACTGCAGGCGTGGCGGCCGAGGCGAAACACGTTGCGGCGGCTTCCGGTCGACCCTGACCGCCTGGCGGCATACGCCACGCTTCAGCGATTGGCCGCGGGGACAAAAGCACCTTCCGCTGCGCACAACGCCGCCGCGGCAGTCGATCTTGCGCACGATGTTTGCCCTGGAAGGCGGAACCGGAGTTGGGGCAATTGCGACAGCCGCGCATCGGAACCCGCCGGACCTCAGCTTGGCCGGCATGAAACCGCGCCGGCATGTGCACTTGCCGTTGCGGGCCCGGCCGCCTTCGCAGATCAAGGCCGGCGTTACCCGCTTGAAGCTCCGATCCGGTCCGTGCAAGAGCAGTTGCGAGTCCGGCGCAAATGCGCTCCAGGTCTGCTGGTCCCCGGAAATAGCCCGGACCGGACCGGGAATGCCGCCTCCCGCTGTCAGTTGCATAGACATGCTCTTGAGGTTGCCATCGGCCGCGATGGCTGCATCCTTGTCGAGCGGCGAATGCTGCTATCGTTCACGCGCAATCCTGAACAGGCGATCCAGCACGCGATTTCGGCCGACAGCAAGCCGCTCCAGCTGCTGCTCGGCTATCTCAATCTGGTGGTCGACGACAGCGAGCCGATGGACGCCCGTCTCGCAAGCGTGGTCGCGTCACACGTCCGCGACCTGATCGCCTGCGTCGTCGCCGCCGACGCCGACCTCAAAGCGGTCGAAGGCGGCAAGCGGGCGGCGCAGCTCGCGATCATC
The DNA here is from genome assembly GCA_002336975.1 of Phyllobacteriaceae bacterium UBA1940. Taxonomy (GTDB): domain Bacteria; phylum Pseudomonadota; class Alphaproteobacteria; order Rhizobiales; family Rhizobiaceae; genus Mesorhizobium_A. Next base: position 37,695 of record DDFA01000089.1, on the reverse strand, counting down.
AAACATTATTTGAGCCAGCATTGCGCCGATCCATCGCTGTCGGTCAACCGGATTGCCGCGCGCTTCGCGATCTCGCCGCGCTACATCCAGCGGCTCTTCGAGGGAGAGAAGACGACCTTTACGGCGTATTTGCTCGACCAGCGACTGACCAATATCTGCCACGTGCTGGCAAGCGTGACCGACGCGGGAAAGGCCATCAGAGACATCGCCTGGGACAACGGATTGAGTGACATTTCCTACTTCAATCGATGCTTCAAGAAGCGGTACGGCATGAGCCCTCGTGATTTTCGGACGAGCACGCGATTGGAAGTTCCCCTGTTGAAAGTGTGATGCGCTGATTTGGCGCGTCGGCGACGTTGCAGACCCGGCGCGGCGTTTGCGCGGCGGCTCTCACGCGGGCATGTCGGCCCCGCATCGGACCGATGCAAACTCCGCTATGCTGCCGGACCCACATCCTCCGCCACCTGCCAGAATGCGCGCACCAGCTTGCCGCCGGCGCGCTCGCGCAGGCAGATCAGCGCCTCGTCCATAAGCATTTCAGGCGCATCGATGATGACGGGAACAAGTCGTCCGTCGCGACCGAACTCAGCCTCCGATACGAAGCCGACGCCTGCGCCGGAGGCCACGATTTCACGCACCGCCTCGCGGCCCTCCGCCTCGATCGCCGGCCTCAATGCGACGCCGACGCCAGCGGCCATTGCTTCCAGCTTGTGGCGAGTCTTGGAGCCGCGCTCGCGCATCACCAGTGGATAATTTGTCAGCTCTTCGAAGCTCATCGATTTGCGGCTGGCAATGGGATGGTCACGCGCGACAAAGGCGATGATCGGCGTCGAGTTCAGCCGCAGGATATCGAAATCGCGTCCTTCCGGGATTTCGCCAAGTACTCCTATGTCGGCCTCATAGGCATACAGGCTGGCAATGACGGTCTCCGTGTTGCCGCCGCGCATCGTTATCTGGATGCCGGGATACTTTTCGCGGAATTTTCCAAGGATATGCAGCAAGTGATGAGCGGCGTCGGCAACGATGCGCAGCGTGCCGGACCGAAGCGAGCGCGTCTCCGACAAGAGGTCGAGCGCCTGCTGCTCGGTGTCAAACATGCGATGCGTGATCTCGAGCAGCTTCTGGCCCTGGCGCGTCAGCGTCACCTGCTTCTTGTGCCGATTGAAGAGCAGGATGTCGTATTCCTCCTCCAGCTTTCGCACCTGGTCGGAGATCGCGGGCTGGGTGAGAAAAAGCGCCTCGGCGGCGCGTGAGAAGCCGCCGGAAATCGCGACATAGTGAAAGGCTCGCAACTGGACGTAACGCATCGATCCCTGCCTTCGCTGTTCATCGATCAATTTTATGCATGAATACAAAATAACGATTTTTCATATAGATTGAAAGCGGGCAGAGTCGTTGGCGTCAAGGCGGAATTGCAAGGAGACGACAATGCCAGCCGATGCCAGAATGGCGGCGATCACCGGTGAAGGATTTGAGGCGCCGGCGCTCGGCGAACCCTACCTCCTGACGCCCGGCCCGCTGACGACCTGCTATGCGGTCAAGCAGGCGATGCTGCGTGACTGGGGTTCATGGGACGACGACTTTCGCGCCATGACCGCCGAGCTTCGCCGCCGCCTGCTGGCGCTGACGGGCGACAGGAACGACGAATATGACTGCGTGCCGATGCAAGGCTCCGGCTCCTTCTGCGTCGAGGCGATGCTCGGCTCGTTCGTGCCGAAGGACGGCAAGGTGCTGGTGCTGGCCAATGGCGCCTACGGACTGCGGGCGGCGCAGACGATGCAATATCTGGGACGCGCCTACACGCTGATCGACAAGGGCGACTACCTGCCGCCGCGTGGCGACGAGGTGGCCGCCGCGCTCGACGCCGATCCAGCGATCACCCACGTGCTCGCCATTCATTGCGAGACGAGTTCCGGCATCTTGAACCCGGTCGCCGAGATATCGGACGTCGTCTACGCGCGTGGTCGCAAACTGCTGGTCGACTCGATGAGCGCATTCGGCGCCATCCCGCTCGACGTCAACGACATTCGCTACGAGGCGATGGTTTCGTCGGCAAACAAATGCATCGAGGGCGTGCCGGGTTTCGGCTTCGTCATCGCCAGGAAATCCGAACTTGAAGCTGCAAAGGGCCACAGTCATTCGCTGTCGCTCGACGTGCATGCGCAATGGGCGACGATGGAAAAGACCGGCCAGTGGCGTTTCACCCCGCCGACCCATGTCGTCGCCGCCTTCCTCGAGGCGCTGCGCATCCATGAGGCCGAAGGCGGCGTAGCCGGGCGCGGCGCGCGCTACATCTCCAACCGCGACACGATGGTGGCGGGCATGCGCGAACTCGGCTTCGAGACGCTGTTGTCCGACCGCTGGCTGTCGCCGATCATCGTCACGTTCTTCTGCCCGGCGCATGAGAACTTCGTCTTCAGCCGCTTCTACGACCTGATGAAGGGCAAGGGCTTCATCATCTATCCGGGCAAGCTGACCGTGGTGGATTCGTTCCGGGTCGGCTGTATCGGCCGGATGGACCATCATGTCATGCGCCGCGTTGTCGAGGCGGCGCGCCAGTCACTTGCCGAGATGAACGTGCCCGACGCCGCCCCGCCCCGCGCCGCGCTCGACGAACGGGCCAAGCTCGCCGCCTGAAATTTTGACGTCGTGGCTGCGTCGCGACCGCTGACCAAGGAAAACCAGATGAACCAGATGTCCCCCATCACTGTCGAGGCCAATGGCCGGTCCTATGCCTGGCCGCGCGTCCCGGCAATTGCGATCTGCCTTGACGGCTGCGAGCCGGCCTATCTCGACGAGGCCATCCGTGTCGGGCTGATGCCGGCGCTCGAACGCATCAAGGCCAAAGGCACGGTCCGCCTGGCGCATTCGGTCATCCCCTCCTTCACCAATCCGAACAATCTGTCGATTGCCACCGGCCGCCCGCCGGCGGTTCACGGCATCTGCGGCAACTACCTCTACAACCCGGAAACGGGGGAAGAGGTGATGATGAACGATCCGAAGTTCCTACGCGCGCCGACCGTCTTCAAGGCATTCTACGACGCCGGCGCCAAAGTGGCGGTCGTCACCGCGAAGGACAAGCTGCGCGCACTGCTCGGGCACGGCCTGAAATATGACGAGGACCGCGCCATCTGTTTTTCGTCGGAAAAATCCGACACGACGACCAAGGCCGCCAACGGCATCGACAACGCCTCCAAATGGCTCGGCCGCCCGGCGCCGGAAGTCTATTCCGCCGATCTTTCGGAGTTTGTCTTCGCCGCCGGCGTCAAGCTGCTCAAGGAATGGCGCCCGGACGTGATGTATCTGACCACGACCGACTACGTGCAGCACAAATATGCGCCGGGCGTCAGGCAGGCGAATGATTTCTACGAAATGTTCGACCGCTATCTCGAGGAACTCGATCGGCTTGGCGCGGCGATCGTCATCACCGCCGATCACGGCATGAAACCGAAGCACCACGCCGACGGTTCGCCAAATGTCGTCTATGTCCAGGACCTGATGGACGAATGGCTCGGCAAGGACGCGGCCCGCATTATCCTGCCGATCACCGATCCCTATGTCGTGCATCACGGCGCGCTTGGCTCGTTCGCCACCGCCTATCTGCCGAAAGGCGCCGACCGCGCCGCGATCATCGAGAAGCTGAAAGGCGTCGAGGGCATCACCGCCGTGCTCGGACGCGAAGAGGGCTGCGCCCGGTTCGAGCTGCCGGAAGACCGCATGGGCGACATCATCCTCGTGTCGGGCGAGAACAAGACCATCGGCACGTCGGAACACCGCCACGACCTCGCGGCGCTGAACGAGCCGCTGCGTTCGCATGGCGGGCTGACGGAGCAGGAAGTGCCCTTCATCACCAACCGCATCCTGCCCGACCAGCCCGGCGCGCCATCGCTGCGCAATTTCGACGCGTTCTACTACGCGGTGATGGCGGCCGCGCTGCCTGGCAATTGAGGACGGGGCGATGACCAAGGCCGAAACCAGCATCAAGGTGCGCCACGAGCCGATGCGCATCGCCGGCCGGAAGGTCGACGCGGACGAAACGCTCAATGTGCACTATCCCTACAATGACGCGGTGGTCGGCACCGTGCCGGCGGGCAATGCTGAACATGCGCGTCGCGCCTTTGATATCGCGGCGAATTACACGCCGAAGCTCACACGCTATGAACGTCAGAAGATACTGCTCAAGACGGCTGAACTGCTCGACGCCCGCAGGGACGAAATCTCGACCCTGGTGACGCTGGAACTCGGCATTTCGAAGCAGGATTCGCTCTACGAGGTGGGCCGCGCTTTCGACGTCTACACGCTGACCGGCCAGATGCTGCTCAAGGACGACGGCGAGATCTTCTCCTGCGATCTCACGCCGCACGGCAAGCAGCGAAAAATCTTCACCACGCGCGAGCCGCTGATCGGCGCAATCTCGGCGATCACGCCGTTCAACCACCCGCTCAACATGGTGTCGCACAAGATCGCGCCGGCGATCGCCACCAATAACTGCATCGTCGTCAAGCCGACCGAACTGACGCCGATGACGGCGTTGGTCCTGGCCGACATCATCTATGAAGCCGGCCTGCCGCCCGAAATGCTTTCGGTGGTCACCGGCTGGCCGAAGGATATCGGCGACGAAATGATCACCAATCCGAATATCGACCTGATCACTTTCACCGGCGGCGTGCCAGTGGGCAAACTTATCGCGTCAAAGGCCGGCTACAGACGCCAGGTGCTGGAACTCGGCGGCAACGACCCGCTGATCGTCCTCAACGATCTGTCAGACGAAGATCTCGCCAGGGCCGCCGATCTGGCGGTTGCGGGGGCGACCAAAAATTCCGGCCAGCGCTGCACCGCCGTCAAGCGCATTCTGGTGCAGGAGAAGGTCGCCGACCGGTTTGTTCCGCTGGTGCTGGAGCGCGCTAGGCGGCTGAGCTTTGGCGATCCGATGGACCTCTCGACCGACCTCGGGACAGTGGTGCACGCGCGTGCGGCAGAATTGTTCGAAAAACGCGTCTACATGGCCGCGGATCAGGGCGCGGAAGTGCTGTACGATCCGGGCCGCAAGGGCGCGCTGCTTCCGCCGATTGTCGTCGACCGAGTCCCACATGCATCCGAACTGGTGATGGAGGAGACATTCGGTCCTGTCATCCCGATCATCCGCGCGCCCGACAATGACGACGAGTTGATCGCGCTGTCTAACTCGACGGCATTTGGCCTGTCGTCGGGTGTCTGCACCAACGATTTCCGCCGCATGCAAAAATATATCGCCGGGCTGAAGGTCGGCACCGTCAACATCTGGGAGGTGCCGGGCTACCGTATTGAGATGAGCCCGTTCGGCGGCATCAAGGACAGTGGCAACGGCTACAAGGAAGGCGTTATCGAGGCGATGAAGTCGTTCACCAACGTCAAGACCTTCTCGCTGCCCTGGTAGAGCGAAATGGCTGACTACGATCTCGCCATCGTCGGAGCGGGCGTCATCGGTCTGGCGACGGCGCAGGTCGCCGCAAGGTGTGGGCTTCGCGCCGTTGTGATCGACCGGGACACCCAGGCCAACGGCGCCTCGATCCGCAATTTTGGCCTGGTGGTGGTCTCAGGCTAGTCGCCGGGTCGATCGAGGCTCCGCGCGGAGCGCACCCGCCACATCTGGCTTGATATCTCAGAGGCTGCCGGGATTGATATCCTGCAGCGCGGCAAACTTGTCGTCGCTCAGCGGCCCGAGGCGATGGCTGTGCCCGAAGCCTACGCCACGACCGAAGATGGCCAGGGAACCAGCATACTGGATGAGGCGGCTATCGCCCGCCACTGCCCTGCCTCACTGGCAGCCGACATTGCCGGCGGCTTGTTCAGCCCGCATGAACTGCGCGTCGAATCCCGCCAAGTCATACCCCGGCTTGCAACTTGGCTCACACAGGCTCACGGAGTCGAGTTTCGGCGCGGCGTCGCGGTCGCCGGCGTATCGCCGCCGGTGGTTTCGACCAGCGATGGCGACATCCGCGCCGCAAAAATCGCAATCTGCCCCGGAGACGATCTGGCGACGCTGTTTCCTGCGAGCATTGCCGCTTACGGAGTGCAGCGCTGCAAGCTGCATATGATGCGACTGGGCGACCCCGGCTTTCGACTCGACGCTGCGATTGTTTCGGACCTCAGCCTGTTGCGCTATGGCGGCTACGCGGCGATGCAGCAATGCAATGCGCTCAAGTCCCGGCTGCTGCACGAGCGCAACGCGGTGCTTGCCAACGGCGTTCACCTGATCGTGGTGCAAAGCGCCGATGGTTCGCTGGTAGTCGGCGATTCCCACCATTCTGGCGCGACGCCCGACCCGTTCGCGCCTGAAACCGTCGCCCAGATGATCCTGGACGAATATTCGGCGCTTTTCGGACCGCCACCGCCCGTCCTGGCGCGTTGGACCGGAACCTATTGCTCCGCCTCGGACGAGGCGTTCATCGACGCCCCACACGAGGACGTAAGACTGGTGATGACTACCAGTGGCACCGGCGCCAGCACCGGTTTTGCAATCGGCGAAGAAACGGTCGCCCAGCTTTTCGCCTGAAATCGTACAACGGAAACCGACGACGCTGGCGGCGCCGCCCGAGCCGGCGCCTGCTCTATGTCATGTCGATGACAAATATCAGCTGAACTTACTGCTTCATAGGATAAATAGATTTCCCTTATCCATAGCCCGTTCCTAATCTGTCACATGGGCGACATCAACCGGCGCGATGAGCAGGCGATGTCCGGACAGTCGTCCCGGAGCATCTGGAACCAACAACTGCCTCCAAACGGGAACAGACCGATGAAAACGTTCACACAGAAACTCCTGGCGGGCATTGCGCTTTCGCTTTGCGCGTCGACCGCCATCGCGGGCGAACTGACCGTCTACACCGCCATCGAAGCCGAAGACCTTGCGCGCTACGCCGAGGCTTTCAACAAGGAATACCCCGACATCAAGATCAACTGGGTGCGTGACTCGACGGGCGTCGTCACCGCCAAGCTGCTGGCTGAGAAGGACAACCCGCAGGCGGATATGGTCTGGGGTCTGGCCGCCACGTCGCTGCTGATCCTGAAGGCCGAAGGCATGCTGGAACCTTATGCGCCGGCAGGACTGGACAAGTTGAAACCTGCCTTCAAGGATACCGACAACCCGCCGGCATGGGTCGGAATGGACGCCTGGTCCGCCGCAATTTGCTTCAACACGGTCGAGGGCGCGAAGAAGGGCCTGACAGCGCCTACCAGCTGGAAGGACCTGGCCAAGCCGGAATACAAGGGTTCGATCATCATGCCGAACCCGGCCTCCTCCGGCACAGGCTATCTCGACGTCTCGAGCTGGCTCCAGATCTTCGGCGAGGACGAAGGCTGGAAATTGATGGACGGCCTGCATGAGAACATCGCCGCCTACACCCATTCCGGCTCCAAGCCCTGCAAGATGGCGGCCGCAGGCGAGGCGCCGATCGGCATCTCCTTCGAGTTTCGCGCGGCGAAATCCAAGAAGGACGGGGCGCCGCTTGAGATCGTGTTCCCGACCGAAGGTCTTGGCTGGGACATGGAGGCGTCCGGCATCGTCGCCGGCACCGACAATCTCGACGACGCCAAGAAGCTGCTCGACTGGTCGATCTCCAAAGCCGCGATGGAGCAGTACAATGTCGGCTATGCGGTGCTCGCCATGGACGGCGTGGCCAAGCAAGTCGAGTTCCTGCCAGCCGACCTGGAGTCGAAACTGATCAAGAACGACTTCGAATGGGCAGCCAACAACCGGGCCAAGATCCTGGAAGAGTGGACGAAGCGCTACGACTCGAAGTCCGAGCCCAAGTCCTGAACCTTCCAACTGATCACGGGCGTCGCCGACAAGCGGCGCCCGTCTTGCAATACGGGTCCGACGCGCCGCCGCGCGCGAGATGGATGTTGCCATGAAACATGAGACAATCGCCGACGCCAAAGTCGAACCGCTGGGAGGCCTGTCGATGAATGATGCGACCGGGAACGAGACGGCTGCGAGAGGCGAATATCTGAAGATTGAGGGCCTGTGGAAGAATTTTGGCGAGTTCACCGCGCTGTGCGATATCGCGCTGACTGTCGGCGAAGGCGAGTTCGTCTGCTTCCTCGGGCCGTCAGGCTGCGGCAAGACCACGCTGCTGCGCGCCATCGCCGGGCTCGACCTTCAAACCCGCGGCGCCATCCATCAGGCCGGTTCCGACATTTCCGTTCTGCCGCCCTCAAAGCGCGACTACGGCATCGTTTTTCAGTCCTACGCCCTCTTTCCCAACCTGACGATCGAGAAAAACATCGCCTTCGGCCTTGAGAACACCAAGCGATCGAAGAAGGAAATCGAAGCGCGCGTTGCTGACCTGCTCAACATCGTCGGACTGCCCTCGCAGGCAAAAAAATACCCGGCGCAGCTTTCCGGAGGCCAGCAGCAGCGCATCGCGCTCGCCCGCGCCATCGCCATCAATCCAGGCCTTCTGCTCCTCGACGAACCGCTCTCGGCGCTCGACGCCAAGGTGCGCGTGCATCTGCGCCACGAGATCAAGGAACTGCAGCGCAAGCTGGGCGTGACGACGATAATGGTCACCCACGACCAGGAGGAAGCGCTCTCGATGGCCGACCGGATCGTGGTGATGAACCACGGCGTCATCGAGCAGGTGGGCACGCCGACCGAGGTCTATCGCCACCCGAAAACCCTGTTCGTCGCCGACTTCATTGGCGAGACCAACAAGCTTCCGGCGAAGATCGGCAACGGCGGCAAGATCGCAGTCGGCTACACCGAATTCCTGTGTGAAAAACACGCTTTGCCCGCTGGCTCGGACGCCGTCGCCGTCATTCGCCCGGTCGACATCATTCCCCATGCATCGGGCGCAATATCCGGCGGCAGGCCCGCGGATATCGGCAATGCCGAAAATCTGATCGATGCCCGGGTTGAAGACATCGAATTCCTCGGCGCGTTCTGGCGGGTGCGCCTGTCGGCCGCACGGCTGGGCGATCACATCCTCATCGCGGATTTCTCCATCAACGCCGTGCGTCGCCTCAACATCGCGGCCGGCGTCGACATGCAGATCGAGTTGCCGCGGGAGCGCCTGCTCGTCTATGCGAAGGAGGCTTGAGCCGTGACCGACGCGACCGTCGCCTTGCCACCCGGAAAACCGCTTCGCCTGAGGCTCGACAGCGACGCCTGGACCAAGCGCGCCGCGATGATCGTCATCGGGCTCTACCTCGTCGTCGCGTTGGCGCTGCCGCTCTACACGATGATGTCGAAGTCGTTCACAACCTACGCGTTCGACCTGTCCCGCTACGAGTTTCAGGTTGACGATGGCGCCGGCAATTGGGGACCGGTGGTTACGGCCCAAGCGCTCAACGACAAGCTTGGCGCGTTTTCCGCCGCGGATCTGCGCGCCTCGTCCGACAGCCGGCTTGCCCCGACCAAGCTCTTTCCCGAGTTCAGCTTCCGCTCTCCGGTCAGATACAAGATCCGCGGGATCGAAGGAGCGCCGTTTCTGGTGGGGCTCGACCTGAAACGCTCTGGCGAATGGGTCGAGCTCGATTCCAATACCTTTCGCCGGGTGAACTTCAGGCCTGTCACGGCGCGCGGTTTCGGCAACTACATCACCTACTTCTCCAGCCCGACGCTGGTGAGTTCAATCACCAATTCGATGACCATCGCGATCATCTCGACGATCGTCACGATCGGGGTGGCGTTTGGCGTCGCCTATGCGCTGAACCGCTCCTGCATGCCGTTCAAGGGCTTTTTCCGGCTGGCCATGGTGCTGCCGATCCTGGTGCCGTCGCTCTTGCCGGGCATTGCGCTCATCTATCTCTTCGGAAATCAGGGGTTCTTGAAAGACTGGCTTTTCGGCGCGTCGATCTACGGGCCGCTGGGCATTGTCATCGGCTCGGTCTTCTTCACACTGCCGCATGCGCTCATCATCATTTCCACCGCACTGTCGATTTCCGACCAGCGTCACTACGAGGCGGCGGAATCGCTGCGCGCCTCCAAATGGCGCACCTTCTGGACGGTGACGGTTCCCGGCGCGCGCTACGGCCTGATCTCGGCCGCCTTTGTCGTGTTTACCCTCGTCATCACCGACTTCGGCCTGCCGAAGGTTATTGGCGGGCAATACAATGTGCTGGCCGTCGACATCTACAAGCAGGTCATCGGCCAACAGAATTTCGAGATGGGAGCGGTCGTTTCGGTCGTGCTGCTCGTTCCGGCGATCTTCGCCTTCATCGTCGATCGTATCGTCACGCGCCGGCAGGTGTCGCTGCTCTCGGCCAGATCGGTGCCCTACCAGCCGAAGCCGGACCGCAATTTCGATACGCTGGCTTTCCTCTGGTGCGCCGTGACGGCGATCTTTGTCATCGGCATTCTGGCGATCTGCCAATACGCGGCGCTGGTGAAATTCTGGCCCTACGACCTGTCCCTCAGCCTGAAGAACTACGCCTTCGACCGCATGGATGGCGGCGGCTGGGCTTCCTACTACAATTCCCTGGTTCTGGCGACGATGACCGCGGCATTTGGCGCCATGACCGTCTTTCTGGGCGCCTATTTGGTGGAAAAGACCGACGGCTTTTCGGTCGGACGCAACTTGTTCCACTTCCTGGCCATGCTGCCCATGGCCGTGCCGGGGCTGGTCCTTGGGCTTGCCTACATCTTCTTCTTCAACGATCCGGCAAATCCGCTGCACGTCATCTACGGCACGATGGCCATTCTGGTCATTTCGACCGTCACCCATTTCTACACCGTCTCGCACCTGACCGCGCTGACGGCGCTGAAACAGATGGACCGCGAATTCGAGCCGGTGGCGGCCTCCCTGCGCCAGCCGTTCCATAAACTGTTCCTGCGTGTCACGGTGCCGGTCTGCCTGCCGGCGCTGCTCGACATCTTCATCTATCTGTTCGTCAACGCCATGACGACCGTGTCCGCCGTCGTCTTTCTCTACTCGGCGCATACGCAACTCGCCTCGGTCGCCGTGCTCAACATGGATGACGCCGGTGACGTCGCGCCGGCCGCAGCGATGGGCATGATGATCTTCTACACCAATGTTGCGGCGCGGCTGCTCCATGCCGCGGCGTCACGAGGCCTGCTCAGCCGCACGCAGGCGTGGCGCGTCAGGTAGAAATGCAATCCGCCGGCGCCATCGCGCCGCCTTGTCGGCGGCGATCTCCGCTGGCGTGGAAAATGCCGGAGACGACGGGCAGGCGCGGTCACCAGACAACCGGATGGGTCTCGCCGGTCTGGACGTTGATAAATCCTTGCGGCGCTTCGGCCGTCGGCGCGACAAGCGCCCAGCGCCAGGGCGCGCAGGTGAGGGTGGCGAATTGCAGGCGCTCGGGAAAGCCGGGAAACCAGCGCGGCGAATAGGTCGGCTCATAGAGCCACTCGACCGCTGCGGCCTCGCGATAGAACCGCTCCATGTCGGCGTCCAGCGCCGCGGCCGGTCGCCCCGTCATCAGCCCTCCGACTTCATACCGCACGTCGGCGCGGATGTCGCCCGCAACCGCCAGCGCCCAGCCGCCCTGATTGTCGACGATCCGGTTGACGACAAGCGCCATCGCCGCGTCGGATGAGCCGACCACCCAGATGTTGTGCTTGTCATGGCCGACCGTGCAGCCGACGGCGGTATCGGGGGTCCTGGGGCCGCAGCCGAGCCAGAACATTTTCGACACCAGTCCATCGCCGGAAAAACGATCGACGATGGCGAATTTGGTGATGTTGCGCGACGCGTCGCGGACCACCTCGCCATCGACGACGTCAAGTTCAGCCTCGATGAAATCGTCGGCCCAGTGGAAAGGTCGCAGCAGCGCCGCGCGCATGGTGGCGCGGCCGGGCGCGGCGGCCAGCGCGAAATCCGAGGCGTCGAGCCTGCGTCCGATGTTGACTGTGCGGGTGGCCCATTGCGGCCAGTCGATGGAGGGGAGCGGCCCAAGATAATCCCCGCCCTGCGATGCCTGAGCGCCGTCGGCCCAAACTTCCGCGATGGAGACTTTCGCCGGATCTTCGAGCAGCACGAGATCGGCGAAACGTCCGGGCGCGATCGAGCCGACCCACGGCGTCAGCCGCATGTGCCGCGCCGGGTTGATCGACACGCATTGGTAGGCGATTTCCGGTTTCAGCCCGCTTTCGATGGCAAGGCGGACATTGTGATCGGTCGCGCCGATCTTGAGTGTTTCGGACGCGCCACGGTCGTCGGTGGCAAAGGCGACCTGGCTCCAGTCCTGAAGGCCGCGCTCCAACAGGCCGGCGATGATGTCAGGCATGGAATGCGGCCTGATCTCGAGAAAGACGCCGCGCGTGAGCTTGTCCCATGCCTCCTCCGCCGTCCAGGCCTCATGGTCGGAGGCGAGGCCGGCGGCGGCGAACGCGTTGATCGACGGCAGGCCGCGCAGGCCCGCGCCATGACCCTCGACGACGCCGCGCTGCTCGAAGGTGGCGCGGATCATGCCCCAAAGACGCCGGTGCGACGGATTCTCGGGGTTCCAAAGCGCCGGCCAGTCCATCACCTCGTCGAGGCCCGCCACCATCAGGCTTTCGGCCATGAACGACGCCTGTTCGGCATGGCCGAAATGACCGCCGCCCCATTCATAGGCGGTGGGCGGCACGGCCGAACCCGGCAGCGGAAATATCTTCATCGGCGAACCGGCGCGCCGGGCCGTCAGCCAGAACTCCAGATTGCGCGGGCCATTAACATTCGAAAATTCGTGGCTCGCCTCGCATGTCCAGGTGTTGCCGCGCGGAACGACAAGCGCGGCCTCGAATTCGGGCGTCAGATGCGAGCTCTCGATATGCTTGTGAACCTCGCCGAAGCCGGGCGCGGCGCAAAGGCCGGAGCGGTCGACGACCTCGTCGGCGACGCCGGAGTATGAGCCTGAGGGCCCGACATAGACGATACGCCGGCCGCTGACGACGATATCCTGATGGCGCAACCACTGGCCGGAATTGACTTCCAGCATCCGTCCGACGCGGATGATCCTGTCGGCCCTGGCCTTGCCGAGCGCGACCAGCGTCAGATGCTGGCGTATACGGATTTCGGCTTCTCCGTCGATCAGAAGATCATCAGGCAGGGTCTGGCCATGGGTCATTGCGACGGCTTGGCGCAAATGTCGCGCTTGAGCAAGAGCGCCAACGATGAAACAAGCAGCGCCGGCAGACCGTTTCATGGCTGCATGGTGTCATGAAACCGTCGAACGGAGTTCACTCATGGCGCGCAGGATCATTATTGACACCGACCCCGGCATTGACGATGCCCTCGCGATCTTTGTGGCGCTGCGGTCTTCCGAACTCGACATTGCCGGGGTCACGACCGTCGCCGGCAATATCGGCATCCACACGACAACGCGGAACGCCGGCCGTATCCTGACGTTCTGCGGGCGCAGCGACATTCCGGTCTTCGCCGGCGCGGCGCGGCCGCTGTCGGACAGGCGCCTCGACAGCGCCGACATCCATGGCGGCGACGGACTGGGCGGCGTTGCGCTGCCCGAGCCTGAAGCAGCGGCCGGCGATGACGCAATCGGCTGGATGGCCGCCCTGCTCGAAGCCGAACCGGCCCGGTCGATCGATGTCCTGGCGCTCGGCCCGCTGACCAATCTGGCGCGGCTGACGCTCGATCATCCGAGCGCCGCGGCGCGGATCGGCCGCGTCATCGCCATGGGCGGCGCGATTCATGAGCGCGGCAATGTCGGGCCACGCGCCGAATTCAACATCGCCGCCGACCCTGACGCCGCCGACATCGTGTTCCGGTCGGGCGTCTCGCTGACCCTCATTCCGCTGGATGCGACGCGCAAGGTGCGCGCAACACGCGAAACGCTGTCCATTCTGCGCGCGACCGGACGGCCGATGGCGACAGTGAGCGCGGCGCTGATCGAAGCCTATTTCGACTCGACCGCCGACCAGTCGCAAGCCGTCGAAAGCAGGCCGCTGCACGACCCGTGCGTCATGGTCCAGGCGGCGGACCCGTCGATCTTCGGCCTCGAGCGGCTAGCGATCAGCGTCGACATGCAGACAGGCGCGCTCGACGTCGACGATCAAGACGGCGCGGGGATCGACGTTGCGCTCACCGTCGACGGCGCAAGCTGCCTCGCCTTCATCGCCGGGCGGCTGTCGTCCTGATCAGGACGACGCCGGCAGTTCCTGCCGCACCAACTCCGTCCAGAACGCCACGCCTGCGGCCAGCGCCTCGTCGTTGAAGTCGTAGCGGCTGTTGTGGTGCAACGCGCCATCGACGGCCGGACCGTTGCCCAGCCAGACATAGGCGCCGGGCGCCTCAGCCCCGAAGAAGGCGAAGTCGTCGCCCGCCGTCGAGGGTGGAAAGACCGTCAATACATTGTCATGGCCCAACGCCGTGCGCGCGGCCGCGAGCGCTTGGCGCGTTGCGTCCGGGTGATTGACCACTGGCGGCATCCCGCGCATGTAGCGAAGCGAGGCCTCAATGCCGAAGGTGGCGGCGACTCCGGCGGCCAGCGCCCCAAGCTCATGTTCGATCCGATCGCGCACCTCCGGCGAATAGGCGCGCGCCGTGCCACCGATGCGCACTCGGTCGGGGATCACGTTCAGCGCCTCGAAATTGCCGCCCTCGATAGCGCAGGCGCTGACCACCGCCGGCTGGAGCGGATCGAGAATGCGCGCGACGATCGTGTGCAGCACCGTGAGGAAATGGCCGGCGGCGGTCATGGCGTCGCGGCCCAGATGCGGCTTCGCCCCATGTGTGCCGACGCCGGTGAATGTGACTTCGAACCTGTCGGACGAGGCCAGTTGCGGGCCTGCGACCACCGCCATCTGGTCCGGCGCCAGCCCCGGCATATTGTGCAGGCCATAGACTGCATCGACGGGAAATCTGGCAAAGAAGCCTTCGTCGATCATGCGCCTGGCGCCGCCCCTGCCCTCTTCGGCCGGCTGGAAGACGAAATGCACAGTGCCTGAAAAATCCCGGGTCGCCGCCAATCGCCGCGCCGCGCCGAGCAGCATCGCCGTGTGGCCGTCATGACCGCAGGCATGCATCTTGCCGGGCGTGGTGGATTTGTACGGCCGCTCGGCCAGCTCGGGCATGGCGAGCGCGTCCATGTCGGCCCGCAGCGCGATGGCGCGCTCGCCCCGCCCAACCCTAAGCGTGCCGACGACGCCGGTCGCCGCAAGAGACCGGTCAACCTCGATGCCGGCTTCGGCCAGTTGCGCGGCGACGATGCCGCTGGTGCGCGTCTCCTCGAAGCCCAGTTCCGGATAGGCGTGAAGGTCGCGCCTCAGCGCGACAAGCATTGCCAGTTCATCGGCGTCGACATAATCAGGCATGGGCTTCTCGCATTCCTGTCGCGACAATCCTGCAGACAAACGTCGAGAATCGCCAGCCTTGTCTCTCCCACCGCACGAATTCTGGCAACAGGTCTTTCCCGCGGGCACGCACGCCGCCAGCGACGAGGCGGGCTATGCGGACGCCTATCCCGCGAACCTGCCCGACGGCCGAACGGTCCTGCTGCCGGTGCGCATCCTGCCCGGCGACGGGCGCAGCGCGGTCGCATCGCTGATTGTCAACCAGGCCAGCTTCGAGGTCGAGGACGCGCTGAGCCAAGCCATGGCGGAAGCGGTACGACCATACCGGCCCGACATCGTTGTCGGTGTGCCGACGCTCGGTCTTCCACTCGCCAATGCTGTAGCGCGCAAGCTCGGCCACCAGCGGATGGTTGCTCTGGGGACCTCTCGCAAATTCTGGTACGACGACGCATTGTCGGAGCCGCTCGCATCGATCACGACGCCGGACCACAAGAAGCTGCTCTATCTCGACCCTCGCATGACTCCCGTGCTGGCGGGGCAACGGGTGCTGCTGGTCGACGATGTTGTGTCCAGCGGTTCATCCTCCTGCGCGGCGCTGCAACTGTTGGCCAAAGCGGGCATCGCGCCGGTGGCCTTCGCGGTGGCGATGACGCAGGGCGGGCGCTGGCGCGAGCCGCTTTCGAGGCAAACGCCCGGACTGCCGGTCTTAGCTGCAATTACCTCTCCGCGCCTGACCTTGTCGGCCGACGGACGCTGGCGCCCAGAATCCTGAACGCGCCGACGAATATCAACAGGATCGAATTTGGCTTGCGGCGTCGGCGGCACAGCGAATAGTTTGATTGCTGAAGATTCCACAACACCTTAGGTCAAGGACCCCCAACATGCACGCTATGCGTAATTTTCTTCTCGCGTCCGCAACCATTGCGACAATTTTTTCCGCTGCGTCCTCCGCTTCGGCCGAGGGCAAGACGCTGACGATCTCCTGGTGGGGCTTCAACGGCGAAAAGCTGGACGCCAACATCATCCAGCCCTTCAAGGCAAAATGCGGCTGCGAAATCGTCTTCGAGACGGGCAACAACGCCGACCGTCTGAACAAGATCAAGATCCGCGGCGGCAAGGGCGTCGACGTTGCCTATTTCACCGACGCCTACTCGCAGATTGGCATTCAGGAAGGGCTGTTCCAGCCGGTCGACAGGTCGAAGCTGCCGAACCTGGCCAACGCATACGAGCTCGGCAAGGCGCCGCAGGGCGAATACGGCCCCGCATATACGATCGGCCGTGTCGGCGTCATCTATGACGGCGCCAAGGTCAAGTCGCCGATCACGACCTGGAACGATCTGTGGCGCGACGACATGAAGAGCCAGCTGTCGCTGCCGGGCATCACCACCACCGCGGGGCCGATGATGGTGCTGATCGCCGGCCAGCACGCGGGCGTTGACGCATTTGCGGATCCCGACGCCACCTTCAAGGCCGTCGAGGCGATCAAGCCGAACGTGGTCAAGAACTACAACACCGGCTCGGAACTGGTGAACCTGTTCTCGACCGGCGAAATTTCCGCCGCCGTGGCGCAGGATTTCACTCTGGCGCAGATCAAGAAGGCCGTGCCGACCGCACAATGGGCCGAACTCAGCGATGGCGAGATCGCGACGCTCAACACGATCAATATTCCGAAGGGCTCGGAGAACGTCGAGCTGGCGCATGAGTTCATCAACTTCGTGCTGAGCGAGGAAGTGCAGCAGAAGAACGCCGAGCAGGGCGTCGACGCGCCGATCCTGACGAACGTCAAGCTGACGCCGGAACAGGCCGCGCTGTGGACCTATGGCGCCGACAACGTCGCAAAACTCAAGATCCTCGACTATCCGAAGATGAACGCGGCCAAGTCGGACTGGATCGACCGCTGGAACGAAGTGTTCGGCTCGTAAGGCTCGACCATGTCCAACCGGCAGGCAGGGTGGTGGCTCGCGACGCCCGCAATTGTGGTCGTTGTGCTGTTTCTCATCGTGCCTGTCGCGTCGACCATCGGGACGACTCTGGCGGACCCGAAAGGGATCTGGGCGCCCTATGTCGCCTTCTTCAGCAGCGGCTTTCGGCGCAATGTGCTGTGGCGCACGCTCGAAGTGTCGCTGGCGACCACCGCCATCTCGCTGGTGGTGGGGTTCCTGACCGCCTATGTCGTGGCCCGCACGTCCGGCCGCATCAAGAGCCTGCTCATCATCGCCGCGGTTTTCCCGCTGCTGACCGGCGTGGTCGTGCGTTCCTTCGCCTGGCTGATCATTCTGGGCAAAAACGGCATTCTGAACTCGACGCTGATGTGGCTCGGCCTGACGGCGGAGCCTTTCGCCATGCTCTACACCGAGGGCGCCGTCATCGTCGCCATGGTCTATCTGTTCGTGCCGCTGATGATCCTGACCCTTGTCGGCGTGCTCGAGAACATTCCCGACGACCTGATCCAGGCGTCGTCGTCGCTGGGAGCGTCGCCAGGCGCAACGTTCCGGCAGGTGATCCTGCCGCTGGCGGTGCCGGGGCTGATCGTCGGCGCGGTGCTGGTGTTCACGGGCTCTTTCACCTCCTATGCGACGCCGCAGCTGGTTGGCGGCGAGCGGCAGATGATGATGGGCACGCTGATGTACCAGCGCGCGATGGTCGCGTTCGACTGGGTCGGCGCATCGACCATCGCCACGATCATGGTCGTTTTGACGATCAGCATCGTTCTTGTTATGAGCCGGGTGGCGCGCCGTCTCAACCCGATGGCGACCTGACCGATGAAAACCTCCACACACCCGGCGCTCACCGGCTTCGCCGTCCTCGTCTACATATTCCTGGTCGGCCCGCTGATCATCGTGATCGGCGCGGCGCTCAGCGACACCACCTATCTGACCTTTCCGCCGCAAGGCCTGTCGCTGCGCTGGTTCGAAAACATCTTCGCCATCGAAGCGTTCCGACGGACCATGCTGACGAGCTTCCAGCTTGCGATCATGTCGACCGCACTGGCGCTGATCATCGGCATTCCCGCGGCGTATGCGCTCAACCGGTTTCGCATCACGCTGCCAAGCTGGCTGTCGACGGTGTTCGTACTGCCCATCCTCGTGCCCGAGATTGTGCTCGGTTTCTCGCTGCTGAAGACCGTTGCCGTGGGGGCATCGGCGCCGGTGTTTCTCGCCCTGCTGTTCGGCCATACGCTGATCGTCCTGCCCTACGCGGTGCGTGTGGTCTCAGCCAGCCTCGCCTCGTTCGATTTTTCGGTCGAGGAGGCCGCCATCAGCCTTGGCTCGCCGCCGCTGAAGACGTTTTTCACCATCGTGCTGCCCAATGTGCGATCGGGCGTTATCGCCGCTTTCATCCTGGCGTTCATCACCTCCATCAACGATGTTTCGACCTCGCTGTTCCTGACCGGCCCCGGCATCTCGACGCTGCCGATCCAGATACTGGCGCATGTCGAGCAGTTCTTCGATCCGACGATCGCCTCGGTATCCGTGTTGCTGATGCTTCTCACCGTGGCCGTGATGGCCGTCGTGGAGCGGACGCTCGGACTGACCTTCCTTGCGAAATGACCTGACGATGACGCTACCTCTCGATGTGAAGAACCTGACAGCCCATTACGGGCAGACCAAGGTGCTGGAAGATCTGTCGCTGTCGATCGCCGCCGGCGAACTGGTGTCGCTCCTGGGCGCGTCGGGCTGCGGCAAGACGACGACGTTGCGCCTGATCGCCGGATTCCTGCAGCCGACATCCGGCGAAATCACGCTCGGAGGGCGCGACCTGACCGCCCTGCCCGCCTACAAGCGCGACATCGGCCTGGTTTTCCAGAACTACGCCCTGTTTCCGCACCTCTCGGTGATCGACAACGTCGCCTTCGGTCTGAAGCAGCGAGGGCTGGGCGCGCCCGAGCGCGAAAAGCGGGCAAAATCCATGCTCGAGCGCGTCGGCCTGACAAATCTGGCCGACCGTCTGCCCGGCGCGCTGTCAGGCGGCCAGAAGCAGCGCGTGGCGCNNGACGAGCCGCTGTCGAATCTGGACGCAAAGCTGAGGGTCGACATGCGCGTCGAGATCCGTCAGTTGCAGCGCGCCAACAACACGACCTCCGTCTATGTGACGCACGACCAGGAAGAAGCGTTTTCCATCTCGGACCGAGTCGCGATCATGAATGCCGGCCGCATCATGCAGCTTGGTTCCCCGGAGACGCTTTACCAGCGCCCAGCCAACAGTTTCGTCGCTCGCTTCGTCGGATATGAAAACCTGATCCCGATGACAGTGGCTGGCCAACAGGGCGATGTCGTCAGCGCGCGCACCCTGAGCGGGGCGACGTTGGACCTGCCACGCAAATTGTTCGATGAACTGCCGACCGACTTCATCCTGGCGACGAGGGCCGACGGTCTGCGCGTCGATCAAGTGGACGGCGGCGGCAGGGGCATTCCCGCAAGGCTCGGCCTGCGCACCTATCTCGGCCGCGCCTATCAGTATCAGTGCGAGACGCCGGCCGGCGCGGTCATCGCCAACGGACCGTTGGCGCAACCGCTCGATGCGGGAACAAACGCGGTACTGACGCCTGTCGCGGAACAGTGCTGCGTTCTGCAGCCGGAGTGAACGCGATGTCGACGCTTCTCACCAACGCGTTGCTGTTGCCCTGCACCACCGACATGCCGGTCGTGGAACTCGGCTGGATTCACGTCGAAGGCGAGACGATCCTCGCCGTCGGATCTGGCGCGCCGCCTCAGTCTGCCGATGCGGAGGTCATCGACGTTGGCGGCGATGTGGTCATGCCGGGAATGGTCAATCCCCACTGCCACATGGCGATGACGCTGTTTCGCGGGCTGGGCGAGGATGTCGACGACCGGCTCTACCGATATGTGCTGCCGATGGAGCGCAAGTTCGTAACCCGCGAGATGGTGCGGGCGGGCACGCGGCTGGCGGCGCTGGAGATGATCCGGGCCGGCGTCACGACGGTCGCCGACATGTACTATTTCGAAACCGAGGTCGGGCGCGTCGTCGATGAGGCCGGCATTCGCGGCATCGTCGGTCAGACCCTCGCCGATTTCGATCCGCCCGACCACAACACGATCGACGGAGGTTTTGCGCTGACCGAGCAACTGGTGGCCGAGTTTCGCGGCCACAAACGGGTGATCCCCTCGATTGCGCCGCACGCGCCCTATTCGACCGACATTGCCGTCATGGAGCGCGTGGCGCGTTTCGCCGAGGACAATGCCGATGTTCCGGTGCAGATCCATCTGGCCGAGATGACGTCTGAAATGGAATGGTGCGCCAACAAATACAAACTGAGCGCGGTCGAGGTCGTGGAAAGGGCCGGACTTCTGCGTAAGGGGCTGATCTGCGCGCATTGTCTTTTTGTCAGCGAAAGCGACATCGAGAAGATGGCGCATGCCCAGGTCTGCGTGGCGCACAATGCACGCTCCAACGCCAAGGCCGGCAGGGGCATCGCCCCTGTCGAGGCGATGCGGGCCGCCGGCATTCCCGTCGGCATCGGCAGCGACGGGCCGATGAGCGGCAACACGCTCGATCTGTTCTCGCAATTTGCGCCGGTGACGATGTTCCAGAAGCTGCTCGGCCGGTCGCGCAAGCCGATGCCGGTGGTCGACGTGATCCGCATGGCGACGGCTGAAGGGGCGAAGGTCCTGGGCCTCGATGCGACGATCGGCACACTGGAGCCGGGAAAACAGGCTGACCTGATGCGCATCAGTCTCGACGCCGAACGGTTGCACCCGATCTACGACATCTATTCAACCCTGGTGTTCTGCGCGATGCCGGACGATGTGCGCGACGTCATGGTGGCAGGCCGCTGGCTGATGCGCGACCGGCAGGCGCTGACGCTGGAACGCAAGGCCGTGTTGCGCGACGCATTGCAGATCGCCAGCGCGTTCAAGGCCGAAATAAAACGCATCGACGACGCCTCGAGCCAGGCGGCAAGGTAGCGGCGACCGATCGCTGCCCCCCGACTGCGCAGCAAGGGCCGGTCGCAAACCGACGTCGGCGTTTCTCCAGGCTCGAGCAAATCAGGCGTTGAGAAAACGCAGGGGCCATGACGCCAAGTTCAAGGTACGTGTTGCGCTGCGTAGCACCAAGGGACCCGCGAACGCCATTCCTGGGGGCGAACCGGCAGAGAATATGGCGCAGACCGGCAATTCCGCGGCCCGGATGTCCAGAACCTGCCGCTCACAGCCTCGCAACCGCCGCACGGTCGAGGCGCCGCAGATCAAGATGCTTCGCCAAGCTGAGCTGACGGCGTGGTCGATAGCTGGATGGTGGACCAGCTTTGCCTCATCAGCCTTGAAGCAACGAAGGCCTGGATCGCTCAAGAACGGGTCGATGCGGAGACGTTTCACCTTCGCGGCTGCCGATCTTTTTTCAATCGTCGGGGCAACCTTTCAGGTCGCGTCGCGCGTAGCCGGACCGGATATTCGCCCGCAAAACCACATTTGACGCGCGTCAAAGCCGCCCCGTCGAGACAGGCGCATTCTTTCGGCCGGTTGTCCAAACCCTGGGAGATGTATCATGTCCGCGACAGAATTTCGTTCTGCATCTGCGACATCCGTCTCGACCGCGGGACAAACCAGGTTGCGCCTTGGAGCTCTGACGGCTCTCGTCACAGGCTCGATGGTCGGCTCGGGCGTATTCAGCCTGCCGCAAAACATGGCCTCAGGGGCCGGCCCGCTCGCCATTCTCATTGGCTGGGGCATTACCGCCGTTGGCATGCTGGCGCTCGTATTCGTCGATCAGTCGCTGGCGACTCGCAAGCCCGAACTCGATGCCGGACCATATGCTTACGCCAAGGCGGGTTTTGGACCGTCATCGGTTTCAACAGCGCCTGGGGCTACTGGATCAGCGCCTGGGTCGGCAATGTTTCCTATGCCGTCATCGTTTTTAGCGCGCTTTCCTATTTCTTCCCCGCGTTCGGAGACGGCAGCACCTGGCAGGCGGTGATCGGCGCGTCGGTTCTGCTATGGGCGATCCATTTCCTGATCTTGGCCGGCATACGGCAGGCGGCGATCGTCAACCTGATCGTGACCGTGGCCAAGATCGCGTCGATCGTGCTGTTCATCGGCATTGTCGCATTGGCTTTCAGGATCGACATCTTCAACGCCGATTTCAGCGGCGTCGGCAATGCCGGCCTCGGCTCCATCATGAACCAGGTGAAGAGCACCATGCTGGTGACGCTTTGGGTATTCATCGGCATAGAGGGCGCCAGCGTCTTCTCGGCTCGTGCCGAGCGTCGCAAGGACATCGCCACCGCGACCGTCCTCGGTTTCTTCACCTGCCTCGCACTTTATGCGCTGGTGTCCCTGCTGTCGCTCGGCATTGTCAGCCGGCCTGAACTGGCGGGATTGAAGAACCCCTCGATGACGGACGTGCTCGAAGCCATTGTCGGACCGTGGGGCGCTATCCTCATCAACCTGGCGCTGGCTATTTCGGTCGTCGGCGCGTTCCTGAACTGGACCTTGCTCGCCGCCGAAGTCCCGCATGTCGCCGGCAGGGACGGCACCATGCCGGCGTTTTTCGGCCAAGAGAACGAGCGCGGCGTTCCGTCCACATCGCTGACCACTACCAATCTTCTCGTTCAGCTTTTCTTGATTATCACCCTGTATGCGCACAGCACCTATCAGGCGCTGTTCTACATCGCTTCCGCCGCAATCCTGGCTCCCTACATCTTCTCCGGCGCCTATGCGGCCAAGCTGGCGATCACCGGCGAAAGCTACGTTCTCGGCGAGAATCGCAACGCTCCGATGCTCGTTGGCCTGGTCGCGACGATCTACGGACTCTGGCTCGTCTACGCCGCAGGGCTGTCGTACCTGTTCATGTGCGCGATCCTCTATGCGCCCAGCATCATCTTCTTCGTCTGGGCGCGGCGCGAAAATCGCGCACGCATCTTCCATCCCGTCGAAGCCGTGCTCGCTGCGGCCCTGGTCGCGCTCGCTTTCTACGCGGCCTATCAGATGTGGATCGGGACGCTGAGCGCGCTTTGATTTCGCCTGCCTCGCGAAAGGAACCGTCATGGTCACACTCGGCGTTCATTCCGAAACCGGCAGGTTGCGCGAAGTTATCGTGCACCGGCCAGACCTCAGCCTGCGCCGGTTGACGCCCGACAATTGCAAGGCGCTGCTGTTCGATGACGTGCTGTGGGTCAAGCGCGCACGTCAGGAACACGACATCTTCGTCGACGCGCTTCGCGAGCGCGGCGTCACCGTGCACCTGTTCGGGGAGTTGCTGGCCGAAACCGTGGCGATCAGCGAGGCGCGCGACTGGCTCCTCGACCGGCGGGTCCATGCCTCGGTTGTGGGCCACGATTTGGTGGACGAGTTGCGCAGGTGGCTCGACGCGATGTCGCCTGACCAGCTTTCGTCACTGCTCGTTGGTGGCATTGCGCGTGCCGAACTCCCCTTCGAACCCGCCGGACTGACTGGCAAGACGCTGCTGACGCAGGTCAAGGTCCATCCGACGGACGCCGCGTTCGGCAACCCGACCAAGCCGATCGGTCCGGGGTATGACGAGGCCGCGGCCCGCAGGCTGGCTACCGAGCGCGGCTGGCAGATCGCACGGGACAACGACAAATGGCGCCGCGTCGTCGCCTCGCCGAAGCCGCTGGAAATCCTGGAGGCGCAGGTCCTCGCCTTCCTGATCGAGCGCTGGGTCATCGTCATCTGCGCCGGCGGCAGCGGCATCCCGGTCATCGAGCTCCGCGGCGGCAGTATTGCCGGCGTCGAGGCCATCGTCGACAAGGGTCATGCCTCGTCGCTCCTGGCACGACAGCTTCGCGCAGACATGTTGCTGATGCTGACCGACGTCGACGTGGTCTATTTAGGATGGGGCACGCCGAGCGCACGAGCGCTCGCAGAGGTCGCGATCTCCGACCTGTCGGCGTCGGACTTCGCAGCCGGTTCGATGAGGCCGAAGGTCGACGCAGCGATCGAATTCGCCCGCTCGACGGGTAAGCCCGCGGCGATCGGGCGTCTCGAAGACGCAGCGGCGATCTTGGCTGGCACACGCGGGAACACGGATCATTCGGTAACGCAACCCATCGCCCGGCCTTTCCTTTGCCGGCGCGTGGTGCGCAGCTTCCACTCTTGAGCTGCCATCCAAAAAAATTGCGGCAAATCATCCAGCATCGAATAGGTTTGACCAACGTCAATGCCGTGGCTCCGTCTCAGCCCAAGATTTCTAAACTAATTTTGCCTCAGGGAGATTTGCTGTGAGCTACAAATCCATCCTCGTAAACATCGATATCGACGGGCCGATCGCTCCGATCGTCAAGGCGGCGATCCATTTTGCCCGGCGCCATAAAGCGAAACTGATCGGCCATTGCGCAGCAGATGCGCCAATGATCATGGCAGGACCGGAAGGTGGAGCGCTCGCCGCGGAAGCATGGCGACTGATGCGAGACGACATCACAAAGAAGTTCGGGGAAGTCCATGCCGAATTCGACCGGTTGACGGCGGGAGCGGTCAAAGCCGAATGGCGTGCAAATCTGTCCAGTCCGACACCTGGATTGGTCGAGGCAAGCAGATCGGCCGACCTTATCATCATGGCGGCTTCCAAGGGTGTCGCCACCGGGGATTCCTACCGGCTCGCCGACCCCGCCGGCGTCGTGCTGCGGGCTGGCCGTCCGGTTTTCGTGGTCGGCGACAAGATCGAGCGCATAAGGACCAAGAAGGTCGTCGTGGCATGGAAGGACACGCGCGAAGCAAGACGCGCCGTCGCCGACGCGGTGCCTCTGCTTTTCGAAGCTGAAGAGGTCATTGTCGTGTCCGTTGCCGCAGAGGCCGACCAATGGATTCAAGAAGGCCTCAACGACGTCATCGCGTTCCTCGCTGCGCACGGCGTCAAAGCCGCATCGAATCTGATCGACAGTCCCGACGACCACATCGAATTGTTCAATTTCATCGATGCCAGCAATGCCGACCTTGTGGTGTCCGGCGCCTATGGGCACAGCCGCCTCAGGGAATGGGTGTTCGGTGGCGTGACGCGTTCATTGCTGGATGAAAGCCGGCTCAACCGCTTCATGTCGAGCTGACGGGACGCACTGGAGTAAGGTTCATGCAGCGGGACGCATTGCAGACACCTGAATCTGCGGAGCCCGCTTTTTGGTCGGTTCCCGCAGATGAACTTCTAGGCCGCCTGGGCACACGAGCAGGGGGGCTGTCTTCAACCGAAGCGCAAGCCCGGTTGCGCGACGCCGGCCCCAACGTCATCGGCCATAGGGGCGGTGCGACGGCCCTGGCGGCTTTTGCACAACAGTTCCGCAGCCCGCTCGTCCTGATTCTCATCTTCGCGGCGGTCGTGTCGGTCTTTGTCGGCCAAGGCAGCGAAGCGATCATCATAGGCGTCATCGTCCTAGCGAGTTGCGTGCTGTCCTTTACGCAGGAATATGGCGCCTCACGGGCCATGGAGGCGCTGAAGGCCCGCATAGCGCGCAGGAGCGCGACCCTGCGAGACGGGAACGAAATCTCCGTTGCAGTCGAGGAGATCGTCCCGGGCGATATCGTCAGGCTTTCGGCGGGAAACCTCATCCCGGCAGATGGCATTTTGCTTGAGGCGCGCGATTTCAATGTCAGCGAGGCGGCGCTGACCGGCGAGACGTTCCCAGTCCTAAAGTCCCCCGGCGTATCCGCTCCGGACGCACCGATCGGCCAGCGCGGCAACGCGGTCTTTACGGGCACGTCCGTGCGCAGCGGCACCGCAATCATGGCGGTCGTCAATACCGGTGAGCGGACCGAGTTCGCCTCGATCGCCGCCGCCATCGCCCGCACCATCCCCGAAACGGAATTTGCGAGAGGCATCCGTCGCTTCGGCTATCTGATGACCGAGATCATGCTCGTCATCGTGATCCTGGTCTTCTTTGCAAATCTGCTGCTTGAGAGGCCGGCGGTGGACTCACTGCTGTTCTCCCTGGCGCTCGCCGTCGGCCTGACTCCGGAATTGCTGCCGGCCATCATCAGCGTGACGTTGGCGCGGGGCGCTCGGACCATGGCGGCAAGCGGCGTCATCGTGCGTCGGCTCGACGCCATAGAGAATCTCGGCAGTATGGACCTTCTGTGCACCGACAAGACGGGAACGCTGACCGAAGGCACGATCCACCTCGATGACTGCGTGGACGCCAACGGTGTGAAGTCAAGCCAGGTTCGGCTGTGGGCGCTGCTCAATGCAACCTTTCAGTCCGGCATGAAGAACCCCTTGGACGAGGGGATCGCGGCCAGCAGGAGCCCCGATGACGATCTGTCCGCGTACGAGAAGACCGATGAGGTGCCATACGATTTCATCCGAAAACGGCTTTCCGTGATCGTTCGTCGAAAAGACGATGCCGACGAAGACCTGCTCATTTGCAAAGGCGCCGTGCCGAACGTGGTCGAGGCCTGTTCATCCGTCCTGTCCGGGAGCGACATGCGGCCGCTTGATGCGGACCTGGCGCATGTCATCGACAACAAGGTGCGTGACTGGAGCATGCAGGGCTTCCGCGTACTTGCCCTTGCGGTCCGCCGACGCCCGCGACGCGACAGCTGGCGCCGGGAGGACGAAACGGATCTTGCTCTCGCCGGTTTCCTTCTGTTTCTCGATCCACCCAAGCCAGGCATGGCCGACACGCTCAGGGCGCTGGCCGAGCGGGGCATCAAGGTGAAGGTCATATCCGGCGACAGCCGCCATGTCGTCGGGCACCTGGCCGAGATTGTCGGCCTGCCGCACCACAACATCCTGACCGGCGACGAATTGGCGAAACTGACGAAGAGCGCGCTCTTTGCCCGCGCCGCGCGTACCGACATCTTCGCCGAAATCGACCCGAACCAGAAGGAGCGGATCATCGCCGCGCTACGGCGGCGCGGCCATGTCGTCGGCTATCTCGGCGACGGCATCAACGATGCGCCGGCCCTTCATGAGGCCGACATCGGCATCTCGGTCGACAGTGCCGTGGACGTCGCGCGCGAGGCTGCCGACATGGTCCTGCTTCAGCGCGATCTGAATGTCTTGCTGCGCGGGGTGGACGACGGACGCCGGACGTTTGCCAATACGATGAAATACATCGCCATCACAACAAGCGCCAATTTCGGCAATATGGTCTCGATGGCCATAGCTTCTCTCGCGCTGCCCTTTCTGCCACTCCTCGCATCTCAGATTCTGCTCAACAATTTCCTGTCCAGTGTTCCGTCGCTGGCTATCGCCACCGACCGCGTTGACGCCGACCAGACACGCACCCCACCGCGCTGGAATATCGGATACGTGCGGCGTTTCATGATCACGTTTGGACTTGTCAGTTCCTTGTTTGACTTCACCACTTTTGCCTTTCTGCTTTTTCTGGCGAGCGCCACGGAGCAGGTTTTCCAGACCGGTTGGTTTGTCGAGTCGCTCATCACTCAACTGATGATCGTACTTGTCGTGCGCACCCGCGGGAATTTCTGGCAAAGCTCCCCCAGTCCGCTGCTATCGGGCCTGACGCTCGCCGTCGCTCTGTTCGCCGTCGCTATCCCCTATCTCCCGGGAGCAGGCTGGTTCGGTTTCGTGCCGCTGCCTTTGCCCATCATGGCCGGCCTCGCCGCAATCACGATCGCCTATCTCGCAGCATCGGAGGCAATCAAGCGCTGGTTCTTTGCACGCGAGCGGCGTCATGCCAGGAGCAAGCGCGGCGTTTGACCGCCGCTACGGCGACAGCTTGAAGCGCCGGCCCAGAATGGTAGTGTGGTCGGCGCGGCGGTTCAACTTGATTTCCAGTCACCTTCCGACAACCCGGCGCGTCGAGCCGTCGTCAGGGCAAATATCGGAAGCCGGCGAGATGAAGTCGCTGCCTCTTTGGCGGGTGACCTCACGCACGCCAATATATCGACGGGAAGTCAAACCGGTTGCGACCAATCCCCGCCAACTACAGATCCATACCGAGGCGGTGCGCTCGCTTCCGGTTGCCGTATGATTTCGCAGGACCGGTCCGAAAGTGGCCAGCAAGACCCCGTGCACCTTTGCGGACGAGTTCGTTATGATCGATGGCAGCGTGGGCTGTGGCTCAGACGCCTCCTGCGCAGCCCTGGCTTGAACATGTCACCGCGTCAAGCCGCCAACCGGAGTCGGGGGGAACTCCGCAACAGGGGGATTCAGAAGGAGGATGTGATGCACGTCCGTTCAATGAGCACATTTGAATGCACCAATCTCCTGTCCGCAAGCCGGGTCGCCTGCCTCGCCTGCTCGAAGGATGGCAAGCCGTATGTCGTGCCGATTTACTATGCTTATGCCGACATTCATCTCTACGCGTTCTCGATGCCTGGCAAAAAGATCGAGTTTATGCGCGCCAATCCGCACGTATCGCTCGTCGTGGAGGAACGCGGCCATGGCCGGGAATGGCAAAGCGTCGTCGTCGACGGCCGTTTCGAGGAGCTGCCGGACAGGATTGGCCACAAGCGAGAGCGCGATCATGCATGGTCTCTGCTCAGCCGACATTTCGACTGGTGGGAGCCGGGCGCCCTGAAACCGATGACGCAACCGCAATCGGACCATTCCGAGCACGTATTTTTCCGCATTCTGGTGGATCAGCTCTCCGGCCGCGAAGCGAAAGAGAACTGAAGATTCACCGGCCGGATTGACTAAGCGAGACGCGCTGCGATGCTCGCCGGTGCGGATCGTCCAATGGGTTGGCGATCGACTGCTTTGCGCCAAGGCATGAACATAGCATCATGGACACCCTCCTCGCTCGTCTCGGCCTTGCGCTTGCGATCGGTCTGCTGATCGGGCTGGAACGTGGCTGGCGCGAACGCGACGCGCCCGACCGGAGCCGGACGGCCGGCATCCGCACCTATGGAATTTCCGGTCTTCTCGGCGGCATCTTCGCGGCGCTTGCGCAATCGCTGAACGCGGTATCGGTGCTGATAGCCGGCCTCCTCGGCTTCACCGCCGTCCTGGCCTTCTACAAGGCGCGGGAGGCTGTGTACGACGAGGACTTCAGTGTTACCAGCGTCATGGCGGGCCTCGCCGTGTTTGCGCTGGGGGCACTTGCAGTCGTCGGCGACTCTACGGCGGCGGCCGGGGCGGCGGCGGCTCTTGCCGCCCTCCTCGCGAGCCGCGAGATCCTGCACGGACTGCTGAAACGCCTGACCTGGGTCGAATTGCGTTCCGCGCTTATCCTGGCCGTCATGACGGCAATTGTGCTGCCGCTGCTGCCCAACCGCACCGTCGATCCCTGGGGTGGACTGAACCCATGGGAAATCTGGTTCTTCACCGTCTTGACGGCAGCCATCTCCTATCTCGGCTATATCGCGATCCGCATGCTGGGCGAGACCCGCGGACTGGTCGTCAGCGCCGTTTGCGGGGCGTTGATTTCTTCGACGGCGGTCACGCTTGCGCTCGGCCGCATGGCGAGGTCGGCAGACGGAAGCCGACATCTGGCGGGTGCGGCCATGCTGGCGGCGATGATTTCACTGGTGCGCGTCGCTCTTATCATCGGCCTGGTCGAGCCGCGGGTGCTTGTCGCAATCCTGCCAGCGACTCTCGCAGCCGCGGTGGTCTTCGGCCTTTGCGGCGCGCTGATGCTGGCCAGCGGGGTTGATGCGGGCCGCGTCGACACGTCCTCGCGCAGTCCGTTCGACCTTGGGCCACTGCTGTTGTTTGCGCTCCTGTTTGCGGTCATCTCAATGGCCAATGCCGCTCTGGCCGACCGTGTCGGAAGCGAGGGCTTGATTGCCGCCACCGCCATCTCCGGTGCGGTCGACGTGGACATCGCGGTGCTTAGCGTGTTGCGGCTGGTAGGCGCTTCGATTTCGGTCGAGGCTGCCGGGCAGGCAGTTCTGGCAGCGATCGCCATCAACGCGCTGCTAAAGGTGATCATGTCCATGGTGACGTCCCGGCTCAGCTTTTGGGCGCCTTTGCTTCTGACCACCCTGGGAGCCGGCGTGCTTGGGGGTGTTGTCTATGTCTTCGCGCCCTCGATCTTGCCTTGACGCCGATCAAGGACGGCGCTTTGCCGATCTGGCACAAGCAGAGCTGAAGGGAAGCGCCCAATGAGCGAAACAACAAGATTGTACGCCAATTTCCGCCGTGCCCGCCGGATGCCTGCGTGCGGTGAAACCCGCCCGGCCGATGCGCATGACGAGGCCGATATCCTTTTCGAACCGCTCGATCAGGAACGGCGTCTCGATCCCCGAAAAGGGATATGGCGTCATGCGTCGTGCAGGGTCAGGCGGTTCGGCCAGGAGGAAGACCAAAGCGCCGACGAAACCGGCTTTCGCCGCGGCGAGGAGCGCTTTGTGGCCAAAGAGCATGCGTCGATTTGCGACCGCGCGTTAACGCACACCCGTCAAGTCGCCCGCGTCGAGAGCCCCTGACCAGCGATGGGACGCAACGCACGCCTCGCCCTTATCGCCATCGCATTGGTCGGCCTCGGCGGCGGTTTGATCGCCTGGCTGTGGGCAAGCCCATCCCTTGCGTTTCGCCTCTGGGCCGCCGGCACACTTCCGGTCGTGGCCGGTCTCGGTATTTCGATGTTCCGCGATCTGCTGGCAGGCCGAATGGGAGTCGACGCCGTGGCCTTCGTTTCGATGTCGGCGGCGCTGGCTTTGGGCGAAGGGCTCGCGGCGTCTGTCGTGGCGGTCATGTACGCGGGCGGCAATGTGCTGGAGGAGTTCGCTGTGGCGCGGGCCGAGCGCGACCTCAAGTCACTGGTCGACCGGACGCCACGTATTGCGCACCGGCGATCCGGCGATGACGTGGAAGACGTCCCAATCGACCAGGTCGAGATCGGCGACCTGCTGATCGTGCGCGGCGGCGAGGTCATTCCCGTGGACGGTGTGATCGCAACCTCCAGTGCCGTGATCGACGAGTCGGCGCTGACGGGAGAGCCTGTTCCGGTTCACCGCCGACAGGGAGAAGCAGCGCGAAGCGGCACCATCAACGCCGGCGAAATGTTCGAACTCGCCACGACGGCGACCGCGGGCCAGAGCACCTATGCCGGCATCGTTCGCATGGTGAACGCCGCCCAGACGGCCAAGGCGCCCTTCATTCGGCTGGCCGACCGCTTCGCAATACTATTGCTGCCACTGACGCTGGTCGTGGCCGGCGGGGCATGGCTGCTGTCGGGCGACCCGTTGCGAGGGCTGGCGGTTCTGGTCGCGGCTACCCCCTGCCCCCTGATCCTCGCAGCACCCGTCGCTTTCATCTCCGGCGTGGCGCAGGCGGCCCGTCGCGGCATCCTCATCAAGGGCGGCGCCCCGCTTGAAGCACTCGCGCGCACCCGCACGGTGATCTTTGACAAGACCGGCACGCTGACGGTCGGCGGCGCGCGCCTGGTTGCCGTCGAGACGGCGGTCGGCCAGGGTGCCGATGAAATTCTGCGGCTGGCGGCCTCGCTTGAGCAGGCATCGCATCATGTGGTGGCCAAAGCGGTCGTCGAGGCCGCATTGGCCCGCGGGCTGCATCTCGATTTGCCTTCCCAGGTGCGGGAGACGATGGGCTCGGGCCTCGAAGGATGGATTGCCGGCAAGCATGTCATGGCCGGGTCGTATCAACTGGTCGTCAGTGGCAGGACGCCGGAAGACTGGGCGGTGCGCGCGCTGCGCCGCGCAGCATGGCGCTCGGCGCTCAGCGTCTTCGTCGCCGTCGACGGCAAGATCGTCGGCGCCCTCCTGCTTGGCGACGAACTTCGCCGGGAAACTCCGCATGCCATACAGGCGCTGCGCTCGACCGGCGTCACCCGCATCGTCATGCTCACCGGCGATCGCGCCGACGCCGCGGAAACGATCGCCGCCGCTCTCGACCTCGATGCGGTTCTGGCCGACCGCGAACCGGCCGACAAGGTCGACGCCGTGGCCGTCGAGCAACGCATGCATCCAACGGTGATGGTCGGCGACGGGATCAACGACGCTCCCGCGCTGGCCACCGCGGATGTAGGCATCGCCATGGGCGCGCGCGGCGCCAGCGCCTCATCGGAGGCCGCTGACGTCATCCTGCTGGTTGACCGGCTCGACCGCGTGTCGGACGCGATCGTGATCGCATCCCGCACCCGCAGGATCGCCTGGCAGAGCATCGTCGCCGGCCTCGGCATGTCGGCGCTGGCCATGGGCGCCGCCGCCTTCGGCTGGCTGACTCCGGTCGCGGGAGCGCTGACGCAGGAGGCGATCGATATCGCGGTGATCCTCAACGCTTTGCGCGCGCTCACGCCCGGCCGCAGTTCCGGCCGGCGGCGCCTGCCGGCAAGCGCCGCGCGAACCCTGTACGAAGATCACGAACGACTGGCGACGACGCTCGATCGCCTCCGATCCATTGCCGATGCGCTGGACGACGCACAGCCCGCCGACGCGGTGACGCTTATCATGGAAGCCAGCGGCCTGGTGAACGATCGCATCGTTGCGCATGAAATCGACGACGAAAGCACGGTCTATCCTCGCCTTTCGAAATATCTGCCGGATGCGCATGGACTTAACGCGATGAGCCGCGCCCACCGCGAGATCGTCCATCAGGCCAGGCTTCTCGCCCGCGTGGTTCAGGATCTGGACGCCGCCAATGTCGACCGCCATCTCATCCGGGACGCCCAGCGCGTCATCGAGTCGATCGAGGCGCTGGCGCGCATTCACAACGCGCAGGAAGAAGACATCTACGAACACGCGATGGCGGCGTGAGCCGGTTCGTCTTTGCGGGGCCGGACAAGCCGACCTCTTCCGGATATCTCTATGATCGCGCCGGGACCGCGTCTCCCATCACGCGCCGCCATCGGTAACCGTCCCGTAAGGCCAGGTCCAGTCGCGAATTTCGGGCATGTCTTCGCCATAGTCACAGACATAGGCCTTGTGCTCGGCGAGCTTGGCTTCGATCTGTCTGACCAATCCGCGCCCGCGTTTTTCCAGGCCGGGAACGCGGCGCAGCACCGCCAGCGCCAGATGAAAACGGTCGAGTTCGTTCATCACCGCCATATCGAAAGGCGTTGTCGTCGTTCCTTCCTCTCTGAATCCGTGGACATGGAAGTTGTCGTGATTGGCCCGCTTATAGGTCAGGCGGTGAATGAGATAGGGATAGCCGTGATAGGCGAAGACGACCGGCTTGTCGCGCGTGAACAGCTTGTCGAAGCTCTCGTCCGAAAGGCCATGCGGATGTTCGCCATGCGACTGAAGGGTCATCAGGTCGACGACGTTCACCATCCTCATCCTCAAGTTTGGCAGCGCCGAGCGCAGGATATCGATGGCGGCCAGGGTCTCCATGGTGGGCACGTCGCCGGCGCAGGCCATGACGACGTCCGGCGTCTCGTCCACAGGGCAGGTCGACGCCCAGGCCCAGACGCCCGCGCCTTTTCTGCAATGCGAATCCGCCGCTTCGGCCGTGAGCCATTGCGGCGCGGGCTGCTTTCCGGCGGTGATGACGTTGATGCGGTTGTAGGTTCGCAGGCAATGATCGGTCACCCACAGCAATGTGTTCGCATCAGGCGGAAAGTAGAGCCGGACAATATCGGCCTTCTTGTTGGAAACGAAATCGGCGAAACCGGGGTCCTGATGGGAGAAGCCGTTATGGTCCTGCCGCCAGACATGTGAGGTGAGCAGATAGTTGAGCGAGGCAATCGGCCTGCGCCAAGGCAGTTCCGCAGACGTCTTCAACCATTTGGCGTGCTGGTTCACCATCGAGTCGACGATGTGAATGAAGGCCTCGTAGCACGAGAACAAGCCGTGCCGGCCGGTGAGCAGGTAGCCTTCCAGCCAGCCCTGGCACAGATGCTCGGACAACACCTCCATGACGCGCCCTTCGCGCGCGAGGTGCACATCGTAAGGCTCGATCCTCTCCATCCAGACCCGCTCGGTGACGTCGAAAACGGCATCCAGCCGGTTCGACGCCGTTTCGTCGGGACCCATCAGGCGGAAATTCCGAGCTTTGTCGTTGAGCTTCATCACGTCGCGGAGATAAGCGCCCATGAGCCTTGTCGCTTCGGCGACATTGCCGCCCGGGTTCGACGCGTCGAGCGCGTAACTTTTCCAATCCGGCAGGACAAGGTCCTGTTTCAGCAACCCACCATTGGCGTAGGGCGATGCGCCCATGCGCTTGTCGCCCCGGGGCGCAAGAGCGGCAAGCTCCGGCAAAAGCCGACCATCCGCGTCGAACAGGTCCTGCGGCCGGTAGCTTCTCATCCAGTCTTCGAGGATGCCGCGATGGGCGGCATCGCCGCGCGCATTCGACACCGGCACCTGATGCGAACGCCAGAAGCCCTCGACCTTCTGCCCGTCCACCACTTTTGGCCCAGTCCAGCCCTTGGGGCTGCGCAGCACGATCATCGGCCAGCGCGGTCGCTGTCCCGACCACGCCTGAGCCCGCGCGGCGTGCTGAATGCCCCGGACACGATCCAGAACCTTGTCGAGCGTGCCGGCCATCAACTCATGCATCGCCCTCGGTTCATGGCCCTCGACAAAGAACGGCTCGTAACCGTACCCGCGGAAGAGGCTGCGAAGCTCCTCGTCGTCCATCCGGGCGAGCACGGTCGGGTTGGCGATCTTGTNNGATTGTCGAAGGCCGCGCCATAGGCGTGAACCAGGGCGTAGCCAAGTTCACCGCCTTCATGAATGGAGCCCGGCGTTTCCGGCGCGACATGGCTGGGCACGCCGCCGGGAAAGGAGAACTGCTTGAACAGCCGTTTCATGCCCGCGGCATCGGCGGTGATGTCGGGATAGACCTCGCTGTAGGTTCCTTCCAGCCAGGTGTTGGCGACCATGGCGGGTCCGCCATGGCCGGGACCGCAAATATAGAGCACGTCGAGGTCGCGCTCGCGGATGATCCGGTTGAGGTGCGCGTAGATGAAATTCAGTCCGGGCGTAGTGCCCCAATGCCCGAGAAGCCGTGGTTTCACGTGCTCGGCCTTCAGAGGCTCCCGCAGCAGCGGATTGTCCATCAGATAGATCTGACCGACAGACACGTAATTGGCGGCCCGCCAATAGCGGTCAATGAGTTGGATTTCCTTGTCACCAGGCATCGTCAAATCCCTCAGTCAACCACCGGCTCAAGCACGCGCCGGCGCGCACAAGGATCAAGCCTCCGTTGGTGGCAAGCAGGAGCCGTGGTTCATGGGAACCGTGGTCCATCCAAAGCCCTGAACGTCGCTTGCATCGCCAGCCAGCGCAGACTGCACCACGTAACCATTTCACCACGTCAAGATCGTGACCTTGGAGAGCGGAAATGCATAATCACAGTCTGCACGACCAAGGCCGAATGAAATTGACGCCGATCAAAGCAATGGCCGCGATATTGGTGAATTCTGTTCAAACGAAGCGCCGAGGACGGAGACAATGCACCCAATCCTACGGTTTCACGGCGCCGCTCACGGTGTCACCGGCTCGTGCTACGAAATTGAAACAGGCGCGTGTCGCGTCCTTGTCGATTGCGGCATGTTCCAGGGGTCGAAGTCCGAGAAAGAGTTGAACTACGGCGACTTCCCGTTCGATCCCGAGACGGTCGACGCCGTTGTCCTGACGCACGCCCACATCGATCACAGCGGCCTTCTCCCCAAGCTCGCAAGGCTGGGCTTCGCGGGTCCGATCTTCGCAACGCCCCCCACCATCGACCTGTGCTCCGTGATGCTGCCGGATGCGGCGCACATCCAGGAGATGGAGGTTGAGAATCTCAACCGTCGCAATGCGCAGCGGGATCGCCCGCAAGTATCTCCGATCTATACGGTGGCGGACGTCGCCCCCTGCCTGCGGCAGTTTCGACCAGTACAGTATGACGTTTGGACAACCGTCGCGCCGGGCGTGCGAACCCGCTACTGGAATGCCGGTCATCTGCTGGGATCGGCATCCGTGGAGATCGAGATCGACCGCGTTGAAACAAACGCGCCTCTGCGTCTCCTGTTTTCCGGCGACATCGGACCCGGACAAAAGCTGCTGCAGGCCGAGCCGGAAGGACCCAAAGGCGTTGACTACCTGATTTGCGAATCCACCTATGGAGACCGTGTTCGGCCGGAATTTTCGCGCGACCAGCGCCGTGCGGCGCTGGGCGAGGAAGTCAGGCGCGCGGCATCCTCGCAAGGCCCTCTGATAATCCCGTCCTTCGCAGTCGAGCGCACCCAGGAATTGCTGGTCGACCTGTTCCTGCTCGCACGCAGCGGTTCAATCCCATCGGGACCGATCTTCGTCGATTCTCCGCTCGCAACTCGCGCCAGCACGATCTTTGAACGCCATGCCGGGGAGATAGAGAACGGGGACAAACTGCTCGAGGCGCTCAGGTCGAGCGACATCAAATTCACCGAGACCGTCGAGCAGAGCAAGGCGATCAACAGGTTATCAGGTTTCTTCATCGTCATCGCGGCCAGCGGCATGTGCGACGCCGGGCGAATTCGCCATCATCTCAAGGCAAATCTCTGGCGGGCCAACGCCACCGTCATGATGGCCGGCTACCAGGCGCAAGGGTCGCTCGGACGCATCCTCATCGACGGAGCCACGCGCGTGCGCATCCAGGGCGAAGAGGTCAGCGTCAAGGCGCGCATCGTTTCGTTCGAACTGTATTCGGGTCATGCCGACGCGAGCGAACTCGCGGCGTGGGTGGCAAGCCGTTCACCGGTGCATGACGCCATTTTCCTGACCCATGGAGAGGAAACGGGCCTTGCCGGCCTGCGCGACCGGCTGTCAGCCGGTTTCGCACCCGACCGCATTGTCCTGCCGCAGATAGACGACGCATATGAACTTGGGCCCTCCGGGGCAAGACAGATCGATCTCAACAGACCTCGCCGACTGAAGCCTGAAAAGGTCGCGCGGCTCGACTGGCACAACGACCTGTCGAAGCTGCTCATCGACGTCACCGATCAGGTCAACGCCGCCGCCGACGAGCGCAACCGAGCAGCGATCATCCGGCGTCTGCGACGGGCGCTCGTCGAGGATTGATCCGCAACATGGTTCGGCCCGAGGCGACAGCGATCCAAGCGCCCGGACCGCCCCGGGTTCGGTGGCGGCCGCAGCGGGACTGGCGGCCGGCGACGTCATCGTGGGCATCGACGGCCACGGCGTGGCCGACACGGGCGAATTGCGCCGCCTGATCGGCAATCTCGCGCCGCAAACGAGAATTCGTATCGCATTGCTCCAGGACGGACGCCGGATCGACCGGGATGTCACCGTGACGCTGAAGACGCCTGAGTCCATCACTTACAATGGCGCGGGACTTCTCCGATCGGCCGTACTGGCCAAGGTAGCGTCGGGTTCGCCGGCCTACGGCAAGGTCCAAGGCGCCGCCGTGATATCGGTGGGGGCGGACGGCGCCGCCGCAAGTAGCGGTCTTACGCAAGGCGATGTCATCGTCACAGTCGACCGGCAGCCGATCGAGGGCCCTGAGCAGGCGGTGAGCGCCGCCGGCAGCGACGACGACCTCCGCCTCCTGAGGGTCTATCGGGACGAGCAGATGCTTTTCGTCGTCGTTCGAAGGCGGAACAGCTGATTTCGCATGATTTGGACCGGCCGATCCCCTGAAAAGTGATCCTCCCGGCAGGGTCGCCCGCTTCCACCGCGTCCAATTGGACGCGCGGCGCT
>DDFA01000105.1 GCA_002336975.1 Phyllobacteriaceae bacterium UBA1940 | reverse complement strand
CCGACGACGCATATTTACGAATTACCCGTGATGTGCGCGTAACCGCAGACTTCCTCGTCCGCTGGAACGTTTTTAGATGGGCTAAGCTGCCTTCTTGAATCTGTGGCTTACTTACCATTCGCCAACTCAACCTCCCCCATCGCCAGTGCCTCCTTCAGAAAAAGTGCATTGCGTATCCTGCATGGCAATATCACCAAGAACGCAGCGAGCAGGCCGTGACGCCAATGGCCGTGGGAGGTCAGCGTATGCCCCAAGTGGGATAGTGCCGCATGTGCAGCCCGTTCTGGGGAGATGGTGATAGCGCCTGGTTCAGTACCAGCGGCCATTGCCGTGGCCATGACGGTGGGTTGGAAGGACAGCACATCCAACTGATCGCGGTACTCATAGGCCAATGGAATGCTCAGGTGATCGATAAATGCCTTGCACGCTCCGTAGAGCTGAGTGCCGGGCCAGTAGAATCGGCCGACGATGGAGCCCACATTAAGCACGGCGGCACGACGCCCCGTGGATGTAGCATGGCGCAGTAGTAGTGGAAGCAATGTGTGCGTCACGATGGCCGTGGTGCTGACGTTGACGGCCAGCAGATGACGCAGGGTCTTGGCTGCTACATCGCAATAGCGCCGATGCACCGTAGTACCTACGCAATTGATGAGCACCGACAAATCTACATCCTGTGCGGCAATAGCTAGGGATTCGTAGGTTTGGGGGGAAGTGTTTGACAAGTCTGCTGCCACAGTACGAACTTGAACGCCCTGCGCTTGAATTTCATCCTTTAGTAGATCGAGCTTGGACTGCGTACGTGATACCAGAATCAAGTTGAAGCCATAGCACGCCAACTCTTGTGCGAATGCTTTACCCAACCCGTCGCTAGCGCCTGTAATGAGTGCCCAGCTACCGGGGCCAAAACGCTTGGCCAAGCGCTCTCCAATCGAACGCTGCGGTAGCCAAAAATAGAGCCAAATCCAGCGGGCCATATTGACCAGCGCCCAGACAAAAAGTGCTGCACCACCTATTTGTAGTGCAACAGAGGTATCAATCACCATCGAAGTTCCTCTAGAATATGGAAGTTGCTATGCTGTCACTCCATTCCCATCGAGGTGATGCGCTCAACCCGAGCCAATAGAAGCGATGATCGACCGATGGTGCGTGGTCGATGCAAAGCTGTCATTTACAAATGTCTAGAGCGTCTGCGACCCAGTAGCGGATTTCAGATTTCGCCGAATACGGCTCAAATGTACCGGGGTTACGCCCAGATAGCCCGCCAGAATGTGCAGCGGAATACGTGCGAGCTTGTCCGGCTGCGTTGCCAGCATGGTCTGGTAACGCTGGGTCGGCGTTTGGGAGATAGCACTGGTGTAAAGATTGATGTAGTCAACAAGGCGCTGTTGCGTAAGCGCCAGCAGTTCAGATACCAGGTTTGCATGGGGCTGAATCTTGGACTGCACTATTTTGCGGTCCAACACACGCAACTGGCACGCTTCCATGGTGATTAGATCGAGCCCGCTAGGGCAACCACTCACCATGCTTTCCAGCGAGCTAACCATGTCGCCCTCAAAGAAGAACTGAACGCTGGTTTCTCCGCCTTCGGCATTGCGCACACAGAGACGCACGGCACCTGATTGGATAAGGTAAACGTATCTGGCCACCTCGCCCGCACGTAACAATGACCTATTGGCATCGACATGGAGGTCTTTGCCTAATTCTAGAAAGTGATTCTTCAGGACTGTGTTCACCTGCATATGCAGCAATGTGACACAGGCTAGGGCGCGAGGAAACGCTGGTAGTGCGCCGTTACCCATCCCGCAGGGCTCCAATGCGTTCTAATCTTACAGCCCCAATCCCCTCTGACGGCCCAACTGCCACGACACCGATCCGCCGTGCACGACGTCCATGACCTCGCGGCCGAGCTGGCGGTCGATGACCGGCCGCCAAGGGACTAAGGTAAATTCATGGGATTGCTCGACCACGGCGAACTTGCCGCTCGATAGCTGCACGGTGCCGGTGAACTTGCCGCTGACGTTCTCGCCGTCCGTGGCGGCGCGGAACGGCAGCCCTTTGCTCTCGGTCATCTCCGCACCGACGCGGGCAACCTCGCGCTCGCGCAGGGTGGCGAGAAGGCTGCGCCGATAGAAGATGCGGCCGTTCCGCGCTCGCGTGGCGTCGCCCTGTTCGATTTGATGCTCGAGGCGCTGGTCCATCGCCTCGCGCACCTGCTGGCCGCCAGGTTCGAGCCATTGGGCGTCACGCTTCCGGGAACAGCCCGCGCAAGCCGCTTTCGGACGCCTCGGCGATCCCTCGTTCGGTGATCAGGCCGGTGATCAGTCGCGCCGGGGTCACATCGAACGCGGGATTGGCGGCTTCCGTCGCGTCGGGCGAGATACGAACCTGGACGACCTTTCCGTCTCCGGTGCGGCCCCACACCAGCGAGACCTCGTCGCCCGAGCGTTCCTCGATCGGGATTTCGGCGACCCCGTCGCCAACCGTCCAGTCGATGGTGGGCGAGGGCAGCGAGACATAAAACGGCACGCTGTTGTCGCGGGCGGCAAGCGCTTTCAGATAGGTGCCGATCTTGTTGCAAACATCACCGTTGCGGGTCGTGCGGTCGGTGCCGACGATCACCATGTCGACCATACCGTGCTGCATCAGGTGGCCGCCGGCATTGTCGACAACCAGCGTATGCGGTACGCCTTCGCCGACCATCTCCCAGGCGGTGAGTTGGGCGCCCTGATTGCGCGGCCGGGTTTCATCCACATAGACATGCACCGGAATGCCTTCTTCCATCGCCATGTAGATCGGCGCCGTCGCCGTGCCGTAGTCGACGGTCGCCAGCCAGCCGGCATTGCAATGAGTGAGGATGCGCACCGGCTCACCGGCAGGTTTTGAGGCCGCGATCTGTCGGATGAGGGACAGGCCATGCCGTCCGATGCCGCGGTTCAGTTCGACATCCTCGTCGGCGATTTCAGCCGCCCTTGCAAAGGCGGCTTCAGCGCGGCCGCTCGGCGGCAACGGACGCAGAAGTGCGCGCATGTCGTCAAGCGCCCAGCGCAGGTTGATCGCGGTCGGGCGCGTCTCGTGAAGCTGGCCCCAGGTCCGGTCGAGGCCCTCGTCGGACGGGTCTTCGAGCATGGCGATGGCGACGCCGTAGGCGGCGGTGACGCCAATCAGCGGTGCGCCGCGCACCCACATGTCGCGGATTGCGATGGCGACCTCATCCGTCGTCGCCAGCCTGACGACACGGAATTCATGCGGTAGCCAGCGCTGGTCGATGATCTCGACAGATCGTCCGTCTTCGGCCGGCCAGATGGTGCGGTAGTGGCGGTTGGAAACTTTCATCGGCCCGCACCTCCGCCCGCTTCGATGTCTCGCGCCAGAGCATTTGCCGCCGCGATGGTCAGGCCATTCTTGGCGCGCCGGATGATTTCGGAGCCGAAGTTCAGCGCATTGGTTTCACAACCGGCGCGCAAATCCTCGTTCTCGATGGTCTCGAAGTCGGCATTGTGCGCCAGCCCGAGGATGCGCCGGTGGATTTCAACCCCGGCAAAGCCGAACAGATCCTGTTCGAGCTGGGTCATCAGCCGCGCCAGGCTTTTTGCGGCGCCCGCATCGTCGCCCTGGTCCTCGAACAGGCTGCGGGCATAGAGCATGCCGTTTCGCTCGGTCATCCAAAGCCGTTCGAATTCTGCCTGGAAGGTGGACCATGTCCCGGAAATGACGCCGAGCAGCCAGTTGCGTTG
This sequence comes from Phyllobacteriaceae bacterium UBA1940, assembly GCA_002336975.1. Classification (GTDB taxonomy): domain Bacteria; phylum Pseudomonadota; class Alphaproteobacteria; order Rhizobiales; family Rhizobiaceae; genus Mesorhizobium_A. The sequence continues at coordinate 7,785 of DDFA01000105.1, read as the reverse complement.
TTTTGACCGGCTGCCTGCTTGTTCGTGCCCGCGTTGCGAAAAAAAGCTCATCCAGAAATTGGCGAACAGCATGCCCACGTCAAACGCCATCGGCCCATAGAACGCAAATTCGGGGTCGATGACGCGGGTATCGTCGTCTGTGACCATGATCGAGCCCGAGTGAAGGTCGCCATGCACAAGTGTTTCGGCGCTGGTGGCGAACACGTGCTTTAAACGCTGTGCCTCCATCTTGAGCGCCGTGTCGGCGCGTATCTGGGCCACAAGCCCGTCAAGCTGGGGCGAGGTGTGGCGATTGAGTTCGGCAGCGAAATAGGGGTCGGTGAACACCAGGTTTTCGGTGATGTCGCACAGTTCGACATTGTCGGCGAACAGCGCCAGGTCGGCCTTGCGCTCGCGGGCGGCCATTGACAGGTCCGAACCGCGAAACAGGGTGCGCGCCATGAACAGGCCAAGGTCCGTGGCGGTTTTTGGAGGCATCCGGCCCTCGATCAGGGCATGGCGCAAGATGACGTGTGGCGTCAGGAACTCCATGACGATCAGCGCCTGGCTTTCGTCAAAATGCACCACCTCGGGCACCCGGCCGGGATCGCGGGCGGCCTGACGCCTCAGCGCATGATATTCGAAGAAGCTGCGCTTGAGCGGCAGCGGCCAGCTTTCGCCGACCAGGCGCACATAGGGCAGGGCCTGTTTGACGATCAGGCCGCCGGCATCGCTCTCGACAATGAAGACCAGATTGAGATTGCCGTCGCCGACCTCGCGCACCCGCCAGCCGGCCGGATCGCCCAGAGTGTCGCGCAAGGCCGGAACAGAGCCGAGCCGGGCGCCGAGCGTCTCCACATTCAAGGGTTTGTAGGCAGAGACAGCCATTCATTGCTCCCGATGCGTCAACCGGCGCCATCATCACCAGTCACGAGACGCTAGTCCAGTGCGCTGTCAAATGTCAATCGAGTTGACAATTGCGCAGATTGAGCCTTAGCTTGATGCCCAATGGAGGAGTTCGCCAGTCATGGCAGCCATGTTCCGCATCGCCGGACTGGGGAAGTCGTTTGGCCCGTACCGGGTGCTGGACGGCGTAACGCTCGATCTGTTTGCGGGTCAGGTGACTGTCTTGATGGGCGCCAACGGCGCCGGCAAATCAACCCTGGTCAAGATCATGAGCGGCGTGCATGAGCCCAATTCCGGGTCTATGACCTTGCTCGGTCAGCCGTTTGCGCCGTCAAGTCCGGCGGAAGCCATGCGCGCCGGCGTGGTGACGGTGCACCAGAACATCAATGACGGCGTCGTCGCTTCGCTGGATGTTGCCAGCAATCTCACGCTTGACCGGCTGTCGGGCCGTGGCGCGCGCCTGTTTGTAAATCCGCGGCGTGTTCGCCGGAAAGCGGCAGATGTGGCTGGACGGCTTGGGCTCGACGTTGATCTGCGCGCCGACATTTCCTCGCTGTCGCTGGCCGATCGCCAGATGGTCAGCATAGCGCGCGCCATGTCGCACGAGCCCAGGGTGATGATCCTCGACGAGCCGACCTCGTCTCTTTCCAATGCTGAAGCCGAGCGGCTGTTTGCATTGATCGAACGGCTGCGCGCGCATGGCGTCGCGATCCTCTATATCTCGCACCGCATGTCGGACATCCGCCGTATCGCGGACCGCATCGTGTCGCTGCGCGACGGGCGAATCGCCGGCATGTTCGAAGGCGAGCCGCTTGACTATGAAGGCGCGGTCGAGGCCATGCTTGGCCGTTCGACGCTGGCGGCCACGATTGACGTCAAGGACGGCGGCAAGCCCGTTTTCGAAGCAATAGACATGCGCCTGAAGCCCGGCAGCGAGCCGTTTTCGCTGTCGCTGCGCGACGGCGAAGTGGTGGCGGTCACCGGACTTGTCGGCGTCGGGAAGACCCGCCTGGCCGAAACGCTGTTTGGCCTGAGGCAACCGGTGTCGGGATCGATGGTTCTCGACGGCCGGCCATATGCGCCGGTCAAGCCGCACAACGCGATCGAGCGCGGCGCGTTTCTGGTGGCGAAAGATCGCGCCGAGAGCGGCATTGTCAGCGACTTCAATCTCTATCGCAATGTGACGCTGCCCTTCCTGCAACGCTTCTCCAGCGCCGGCGTGATGCGCAATGGCGCGGAGCGCCAGGCGGCGCGCGTCCAGATCGACAATCTGTCGATTGTCTGCCGCAGCGAGTCCGACATGATGAATACCTTGTCGGGCGGCAATCAGCAGAAGGTGATGGTGGCGCGCTGGATGTCGCAGCCGTCGCGTTTCTTCATCTTGGATGAGCCGTTTCAAGGCGTCGACATCTCCGCAAGGCGCGACATCGCCGCCAAGCTGCGCGCCAGCGCGGCCGGCCGGGCGACATTGCTGTTCCTGACCGAACTCGACGAAGTGCTGGAGACGGCCGACCGGATATTTGTGATGTCCGAGCACACGATAGTCGGCGAACACCGCAACAAGAATCTCGACATGGACCGACTGCTTGCCGACGTGGCGGGCGGCGCAATGAAAGGCGCTGCCTGATGGCCGATACGCTGATCCGATATGGCTTTCTCGCACTCCTGGCCGGGCTGGTGGTGTTTTTCTCGGTGATGACCAGCGGCTTTGCCACGCCGCAGGCCGCCGTGTTCATTTTCCAGTCGGTCGCGATCACCGGCATTCTGGCGTTGGGCGTCACGGCCACGCTGGTCGTCGGCGGGTTTGACCTGTCGATCGGTTCGGTCGCCACCAGCGCGATGATGGCCGCCGCCTATGTGATGGTCGTGCTGGAGCAGAACGCCATTGTCGCGGTGATCGTCTGTCTCGCAATCGGCGCGCTGGTCGGCCTGGTGAACGGCTTGATCATTGTCTACATGCGCGTGCCGGACTTGCTGGCGACCCTTGGCATGATGTTCCTGCTGGTCGGCTTGCAGCGCATTCCGACCGAGGGCCGGTCGATCGCCGCCGGCATGACCTTGCCTGACGGATCGACTGCGGTCGGCACGTTTTCGCCCGCCTTCCTGGCGCTCGGCCGCCACCGCTTCGATTTTGTGTTGCCGGACCTCGTGCCGGTGTCGGTGGTTGTGCTGATCGTGCTGGCGGTGCTGATCTGGTTCTTCCTGGAATACACCCGCTTCGGCCGGATGATGTATGCCGTCGGGTCGAATGCCCGCGCCGCCGAACTGGCTGGCGCGCCGGTCAAGGCATACAAGATCTGGGCCTATGTCATTTCCGGAATCTTTGCCTCGATTGGCGGGATTTTGCTCGCCGCCAGGCTTGGACGCGGCGACATCGCCTCAGGCAATAACCTGCTGCTGGATGCGGTTGCCGCCGCGCTGATCGGCTACGCGGTGCTGGGCGCCGCCAAGCCGAATGCGTTTGGCACGGCAATCGGGGCGCTGTTTGTCGGTGTGCTGCTGCAGGGGCTCACCATGATGAACGTGCCTTACTACACCCAGGATTTCGTCAAGGGCGCGGTGCTCGTTGTCGCGCTCATTTTCACCTTTGCCCTTTCAAACCAGGGCAGGCGCTAGCACCGTAACGGGCTGCGGAAACATGGAGAAGAGCATCATGAGGATTACTCGCAGAGTATTTTCGGGCCTGGCGCTGGCAACCTCGGCGCTGATTGCGCTGCCGGCCATTGCGCAGGACAAGCCGGCCCCGTTCGACAAGCCGGGCGACGTCAAGATTGCGCTGGTGCGTTACCTGTCGACCGGCGACTTCTTCCAGGCCTATCTGGCCGGCGTCGAGGCGCAGGCCAAGGCGCTGGGCGTACAGTTGCAGGTGCTCGACAGCCGCCAGGACGCGGCGCTGCAGGCCGACATGGTCGATCAGGCGATTGCGCTCGGCGTCAATGGCATCATCATCCAGCATGGCCTGACGGAATCGATGAAGGAAGCCGCCAAGCGCGCGGTCGACGCAGGCATCAAGGTTGTCGCCTTCGACGTCAATGTCGAGAATGACAAGATCCCGCAGATCGAACAGTCCGACCGCGACCTGGCGCGTCTGGCGCTCGAGCAGGCGGTGAAGGACAATGGCGAAAGCTGGAAGGCCGGCTACGTCTATGTCGCAGGCATCGCGCCGCTCGATCGCCGCGACGAGACCTGGAAGGAATTCAAGGCGAAATATCCTGGCATCAACGAAGTGGCGATGTTCGGGACGCTGGACAACCCGATCGCCAACTCGGTCGCCAACCAGGCGCGTTCGGTCGTGACCGCCAATCCGGACATTCAGGTGATGTTTGCGCCTTATGACGAGTTCGCCAAGGGCGTGAAGATCGCGGTGGACGAGGCCGGGCTGTCGTCGTCGGTAAAAATCTATTCGGCCGACATTTCCACCGCCGACATTTCGGCGATGCGCGAGCCCGGCAGCGCCTGGGTGGCGACCGCCGCGACCAATCCGGCCGTGGTCGGCCAGGTCTCGGTGCGCGCGCTCGCCCAGCTTCTGGCCGGCGAAGATCCAGGCAAGCAGGTGATCGTGCCGCCGACCCTGATCACCCAGAAGGACCTGAACGACAACGACATCAAGAACATGGAAGACCTGTCGGCCAAGATGCCCCAGTTCGCCCATGCCAATGTCGCCATGCCGGCCTGGATGCCAAATCCGAACAAGTAGTCTTTTCCGGCTTGGCGGGGCGGCTTCGGCCGCCCCGTTTTCCTGCCGGCGAAGCCTTCGGATTGCCACCGCGATCAATTGACATTTTCCAGTCATGCTGACTAATGTCAGAAAATTGAGGATTCTCGATGCCGCTGCGTCCCGGCGACCAGATCGTTCACAAGGCTGCCTGGCTCTACTACACCCATGGCCTGCGCCAGGATGAGGTCGCCAGGCGGCTGAACATCTCGCGCGCATCGGTCGCCATGTATCTGCGCAAGGCGCGCGAGAACGGCATCGTCACCATAGCAACCTCGACCGAACTGTTCGCGTCGGAAATGCTGGCGCGCCAGCTCGAAGATCGTTTTGGCCTGGAAGGCGTCTGGATTGCCGACGGCAACGCCTATCCCGACCCCGAGGCCGAGGTTCCGACGCTTGGGGCCAGCGTCTTCCTGTCAATGGTGACGAGCGGCCAGCGGGTCGGCGTCGCCTGGGGGCGCACCGTCTACGCCATCGCCGATGCGATGGCCTTTGCAGACCTGAAGGATGTGACGGTGGTGCAGCTTTGCGGCAATCTGGGCGCGCCCTATTCCTATCGCCCGGACCAGTGCACGATGGAGATCGCGCGCCGCTTCAACGCCAAGGGCCTGAATTTCTACGCGCCGCTCATCCTGTCGACCGAGGCGCTGGCCTCGGCGCTGCGGGCCGAGCCCGTCATCCGCGAACAGCTGGCCGGCGTCGGCGAATGCGACATTGCGCTGTTTTCGGTCGGCGTCGCCGACGAGGACGCCCACGTCGTGAAGTGCGGCGCGGTGACGGCGGCCGAACTGCGCGCGCTGAGGCGGCAGGGCGCGGCGGGCGTTATCGCCGGACAGATGATCGACGCGACCGGGGCCTGGCTCGACTGCGACTACAACCGCCGCTGCATTTCCGCCGACCTTGATGATTTCAGGGCGATCCCGCAGCGCCTGATGGTGGTGCAGGAGGCGGCAAAGCTCGAGCCGCTGCGCGCCGCTCTGGCAGGGCGTTTTGCCTCCCACCTCGTGCTTTCGCGCGCCATGGCAGAAGCCTTGATCGATACCCCGGCGGCCACGCCCGCCTGATCCAAACAGATACGGACACCCGACATGAAAAATCTCTGGAACCAGACCGACGCCGAAGCCATGGTGAAAGCGTACGCCGCCAAGGGCGTCGACCGCGACCTGGCGTTGAGGGTCTATACGACGCGTCTGCTGGGCGGCGATCCGCGCCTGGTGCTGCATGGCGGCGGCAATACGTCGGTCAAGTCGACCGCGACCGATCTGGTCGGCGACCAGTGGGACGTGCTGTGCGTCAAGGGATCGGGTTGGGACATGGCGGTGATCGAGCCGGCGGGTCTGCCGGCCGTGAAATTGAAGCCGCTGCTAAAGGCCCGGGCGCTGGACAAATTGTCGGACGAAGACATGGTGGCGCTCCAGCGCGCCAATCTGATCGATCCGGGATCGCCGAACCCGTCGGTCGAAACGCTGTTGCATGCCTTCCTGCCGCACAAATTTGTCGACCACACCCACTCGACCGCAGTGCTTGCGATCGTCGATCAGGGCGATGGATCGCGAGAACTGATCGCAAAAGTTTTCGGGCCGAAAATGGGCTATGTGCCCTACATCAAGCCGGGTTTCGACCTCGCAAAGGCCGCCGCCGAAATCTTTGACCAGGATACCTCGGTCGAGGGGCTGATCCTCGACAAGCACGGCATCTTCACATTCGCCGAAACGGCGAAAGACGCATACGACCGGATGATCCATTGGGTGACGGCGGCGGAGGACTATGTCGCGAGGAACAGCAAACCTGCGGCTGCCCGTGCGTCGCTGCCGGCAAATCTGGCGACGCCCGCCGAGATCGCGCCGATGCTGCGCGGCGCGGTCGCCGCCCGTTACGATGAGGGCCGCGTCGAGCGCATGATCTCGGACTTCCGCACCTCGCCAAAAATCCTCGATTTTCTTGCCCGCGCGGACCTCGCGCGCCTGGCCGGGCAGGGCGTTTCGACGCCGGACCTGTCGATCCGCATCAAGACCGGACCCGTGGTGCTGCCGGCCCCGGTGGCGGGTGACGCCGCTGGCTATCGTGCGGCGGTGGAAAAGGCGATCGGCGACTATGTCGGGGACTACAAACGCTATTTCACCGACAACGATGCGCGCGACGATGTGGAGCGCACCATGCTCGATCCGATGCCTCGCCTCTCGCTCGTGCCGGGGCTGGGCATGTTCGGCCACGGCCGAACGTTGAAGGACGCCAGGATCGCGTCTGATGTCGGCGAGATGTGGATTGAGGCCGTGTCGGGCGCCGAGGCCATCGGCGACTTCCGTCCGCTGGCCAAGTCGGACCTGTTTGAGCTGGAATACTGGTCGCTGGAGCAGGCAAAACTTGCGGGCAACAAGCCGAAACCCTTGACCGGCCAGGTGGCCCTGATCACCGGTGGGGCTGGCGCAATCGGGGCGGCGACGGCAAAACTGTTTGCCGCCAATGGCGCGCATGTCGTGGTCGTCGATCTCGACGGCGACAGGGCTGCGGCCGTGGCGAAGGCCGCTGGCAACAATTCGATCGGCGTCGGCGCGGACGTCACCAGGCCGGCCGATGTGCGCGCGGCGTTTGACAAGGCGGTCGACGTTTTTGGCGGCGTCGACATTGTCGTGTCCAACGCAGGCGCCGCCTGGGAAGGCGGCATCGGCGAAATCGATGACGCGCTGCTGCGCAAGAGTTTTGAACTCAACTTCTTTTCGCATCAGGACGTGGCGCAAAACGCGGTGCGGCTGTTCAAGCAGCAGGGCACTGGCGGGGTCCTGTTGTTCAACACGTCGAAACAGGCGGTCAATCCGGGGCCGAAATTCGGCGCCTATGGGCTGCCGAAGGCCGCGACCCTGTTCCTGTCGCGGCAATATGCGCTGGAATATGGTTCGATCGGCGTCCGGTCCAACGCGGTCAATGCCGACCGCATCCGGTCAGGCCTTCTGACCGACGAGATGATCGCCAGCCGTTCGCAGGCGCGCGGTCTGTCCCAAAGCGACTATATGAGCGGCAATCTGCTGGGGCTGGAAGTGACCGCCGATCATGTGGCGCAGGCGTTTCTGCACCATGCGCTGGCGGACCGCACGACCGGAGACGTGACGACCGTCGACGGCGGCAACATTGCCGCGGTGTTGCGCTAGACCGTTTCATGGCCAGAGCGCCGCGCGTCCAATTGGACG
>DDFA01000063.1:15814-27593 GCA_002336975.1 Phyllobacteriaceae bacterium UBA1940 | reverse complement strand
TCAGCTCCCAGCGGAAATCAACAATTCCTCTAATATTTGGAAGATGGCGTTCGATGTTGCTACATCTATGTCCGCCATTCGCCAACTGTATGACCCGGTTCGACGTTTTTGAGCGATTTGTCGTGACGATCGGCGATGGCGGGAAGGGGCCGGATTTTGGTCATTTGACTGGTTTCCACTTTCGCCCAACAGTCGCCGCTCGACCCGCCTGCGCCGGGGACAATCCCGGGTCCAGAAGCAGTTTGACAAAAGCTAGACGATGCAAGTGAGGGCTATACTTTGTCAGCCCGCATCGAGATTTGCAGTTGCGCTAGGCTACGCCAGTTCGATTTCGGCCAAGAGCATACTTTCGATCGTAGCTCCATCGTAGAAGTGTGATGTAGTCATCTTTGTCACGCGCATTCCGTCGTTGAATTTCGGCTCTCAGCGCCGGAATTTACAAATACATTGGTAAGCTTGCTTGATCTGCCTTCCGGTTTGATGCTGAATTCATGCTTGTCGCCACAGTGGAGCAATTTCCCGGTGGCAAGAGAAGGGATTGGTGTGGGGGCGAATTTGCCGTTCTACATTAGAAAATCGGTTTCGGCAGGCCCATTTCGCTTCAATTTCTCAAAGTCGGGGGTTGGTGCTTCCGTAGGCGTGAAAGGCCTGCGAATAGGAACCGGGCCTCGCGGGCACTACATCCATGCAGGTCGAGGTGGTCTTTATTATCGGGCAACGCTTGGTCGCGCTGGGCAAGGCCGGCCATCGACATCTTCGCTGAAGCAATCAGCAGCACCGCAGGCGAAATTTGGCAATGATGATGTTGCCATGATCGAGATCGACTCCGGCGACGTTGTTAATATGCGGGACGAGTCGTTTTCGGAACTTCTCGATGAAATAAACTCTAAGGCCAAACAGACGCGCATGTCTGTGGCGTTTCTTTGGATTGTTCTCGCAACCGGTGCGATAGCGAGTCTAGCGACAGGGGGGCTTGGGTTGCTTCTGTGCGTGGCTGCGCTACCGGCGTGGGGTATCGGCAAATGGCTGGACTCTTATCGCAGAACGTCAGTGCTCTATTACGACCTCGAAGGCGACGCTGAAACGGCCTATCGTCGCTTGGTCGAAGGGTTTGATGGTCTTATTGGGTGTGCCGCCAAATGGCATATCGAAGCTGGGGGCGCAGTCCGCAGTCTAACGGCATGGAAGCGTAGTGCGGGAGCGTCGCACCTTGTAGACAGGAAGGCGACCACGCTTGCATACAAGCTCCCGGCGGTAATAAAGAGCAATGTGACACCTCCTGCCCTGAACGTGGGTGGGCAAGTCATGTTCTTTATGCCGGACATTGTGCTCGTGCAGGACGGCAGCCGCATCGGGGCAGTCAACTACCCTGACTTGAATGTGCGATGGCAGGATTCCAGGTTTATTGAAATCGAGCGCGTCCCTAGCGACGCTACGATCGTAGGCCATACCTGGAAACACCCCAACAAGAACGGTGGACCCGACCGGCGCTTCAGGGACAACAGGCAGATTCCGATCTGCTTGTATGACGCTATGCACCTCACGAGCAAAAGTGGCGTGAATGAACTTCTAGAGTTTTCAAAGCCCGGAGTGGCGGCGGCTTTTGCAGATGGTTGCTGGAAACTTGCAGCGCTGCCGCGGGAACGTAAGGGCGAGTTGCCACCTGCGTCTACGAACGAGGCCTATGACGTTGTTCCCGTCGCCGCGAATGCAAGAAAGCGCAGCCCCATCAAAGTCGCAATGTTGACTGTTCTCGGTGTATCTTTGAGCATTCTATTGCTTGCCGTGATTTTCGGATCCGACAGAAAGATGTCGGATACTGGGTTGTCATTAGCCCAGAGCGAGGACGTATCCAGCACTGCAACCCAAGCAGAAAGTGAAGTCGCGCCGACAGAAGCAATTGCGTCTGACCCCATTCGCCAAGTGAGGGAAGTCGCTGCGACTGACGCGGTTCAATCAGAACCGGTCTCAATGGAAGACGTCGAAAATGCGTCGATACGCTATACAAAGACTGCGGTGAACCTGCGCGAAGGTCCCAGTACCAAATTCTCAGTAATTACCGTCGTTCCGAAAGGGGTTGGCGTCTCGGTTGTTGAAGTCAAAGGAGCATGGAGTCAGGTAAGGGTAAACGAGAATACAACCGGATGGATGGCCAATTCGACAATCTCTGAACCTTGAACGGACCCATAGCCAGGTCGAAATTTCCCTTTCGTTGGTTCCGCCCCGCCACGCGCCCCCGGCGATCTCAACCGGCCTTCGACAGCCCCTCGGCCTTTCGGCTCATCCCTTGACCGCCACAATGAACGGCCGGGCCTTGGAGCCTTTGCTGGCGTGATGCTCCACCGCGGCGATGGAAAAATTCGCCTCGGCGACGAGTTTTTTGAGGCCGTCGCCGGTCAGCACGTTCACATGCGGCGCCAGGCCGACCGCGCGCATCGCCGGCAGCAGCACCCGGCCGACCAGAAAATTCATTTCGCCCAGGCACGGGGTTTTCGAGACGAACAGCCCGCCGGGCCTGAGCAGCCGGCCGATCGCTTCCAGCGTCGCCCGGGGGTCGCGGGTCAGGTGCAGATAGTTGAACCCGAGCACGACATCGAAGCGGCGGTCTTCGGCGGCCAGGTCATCCGCCGCCGCCTGCCGGAAGGCGAGGCCGGCGACAGGCTGTTGTTGCAGCCGGTCATTGCCGATCGCGATCATGTTGCCGGAAAAATCGGTCGCAAGATAAGACCTCGCCGACCCGGCCAGGCGCATCGCCGTCATTCCTGTGCCGCAGCCAAGCTCAAGCACATGGTCGTCCGGCCGCAGCAGGCCGCGCGTCCGCTCCAGCGTGTGCTCATATCCGCCCGGATCGCCGATCCTGGCGGCGGCGTATTTTGTCGCGACCCTGTCCCAGAAGCGGGCGTCTGCTGCTGCCGTCATCTTGTGCTCCACGCGTTTGAGCGGGACATATCATATGCATTCGGCACGACAATTGCCTAAGTCGGCACGATATATATACATGAATGCATGAAAAGCCTGGACTGGAACCTGCTGCGGGCGTTTCACGCCGCCGCCACCCGCGGATCGCTCTCCGCCGCCGCCCGGCATCTTGGATTGACCCAGCCGACGCTGTCGCGCCAGATCATCGCGCTTGAGGCGGATCTGGGCGTTGAGCTGTTCGAACGCATCGGCCGCCGGCTGTTCCTGAGTTCGACCGGCGCCGCGCTGCTCGAGCACATTCAGCTCATGGGCGACGCGGCTGACGCGTTTTGCCTGTCTGCGCGCGGCGACATCAACGGCTTGAGCGGCCGGGTGAGCATATCGGCCACCGACACCTATTCCGCCTACATCCTGCCCGAAATCGTCGCCCGCATCAGGCTGGAAGCGCCGCAACTCGCGGTGACGGTGCTGTCGTCCAACGATCTGAGTGATCTTCACCGGCGCGAGGCCGACATCGCCATCCGCCACCTTGCGCCCGACCGCAAGGGGCTGGCCGGGCAGCGCCTGCGCGACACCGAGGCGTTCTTTTATGCGTCCGACGGCTGGGTCGCGCGAAACCGTGCGCCGCGCAGCGCCACCGACCTGGCGGCTTGCGATCTCATCGCCATCGACGATGTCGGGCGTTATGCCGCCTATCTGCGTGACATCGGAATTCCGGTGCGCGAGGCCGATTTCAGATTGAGTTCCAGCTCCGGCGCGGCGGTGTGGCAGATGGTCCGGCAGGGGCTTGGCGTCGCCCCGATGCTGCGCGAGGTGGCCGAGCGCACACCCGGCGTGACGCGTCTGCCCGTCGACCTGCCGGCGATCGTCGTCCCGGTCTGGCTGGTCACCCACGAAGGATTGCAGGCCAGCCCTCGCATCCGCCTCGTGCGCAACATATTGAGCGAGGAACTGGCGCGTCTGTGAACTTGACGGCCGGTGACGCCCGTGCCCACGGCGTTGACGTCGGGGGAGCGTTCAGAAAATCGAAAGGCAATCGTGTCACTAACGATGCTGGAAATGCGGTTTTTATCGGAAAGACCCGGCATGCGCAGAGGCGCATGAAAAATTCTGTCGCAATTATCGCGACGTCATATTGAGCGAGTTGTCTTGTGTTTACTCAGCAGCAATTGACCGCGATCCTCTCCTCCCTGCCTGATCCCGCCTTCATTTTGACGCGCAGCGGCCGTTACGCGGCGGTTTTCGGCGGCAAGGACGTCCGGCATTATCATGACAGCGGCTTTCTCGTCGGCTGCAGCATGTTCGACGTGCTGCATGAGGAAAAGGCGCGCTGGTTCACCGCCGAGGTCGGCAAGGCGCTGCAAAGCCGCGCAATGCATATCGTCGAATACCAGCTCAGCGGCAAGGACGTGAAGGGAGCCGGCGACGGTCCCGATCACGCCATCTGTTTCGAAGGCCGCATTCAGGCGCTGGATTTTCAGGTCGACGGCGAGGACGCGGTGGTGTGGATCGCCAGCAACATCACCGACAAGAACGAGGTTCAGCGGCAACTGCGACAATTGAGCGAAACCGACGCCCTGACTGGACTGTACAACCGCCGAAAGCTGCTTCAGACGCTCGACGACCGGCTGGCGGTATATGAACAGGACAAGACGCAGACGTCCGTGCTGGTCTTTGATCTCGACAATTTCAAGCGCCTCAACGACGCGCTCGGCCATCACGCCGGCGACGCGGCGCTGGTGGAGATCGCCCGCCTGTGCCGCGAGGTGTTGCGCGAGGACGACATTATCGCCCGGTTTGGTGGCGATGAGTTCGTTGTGGTGATGCCCGAAACGCGTCGCGCCGACGCACTTGAGCTTGCCGAACGTCTGCGCAGCCATGTTCCGGTCGCGCTGAGAAAGACCGTGCGCTACGAATCGACGATCAGCGGCGGCGTCAGCGAATTCGGGCTGCCGGATCGTTTTTCCAACGAGATCCTGACGCGCGCCGACGCCGGCCTCTACCAGTCCAAGCGGGCCGGCCGTAACCGGGTGTCGGCGCTGTAGGCTGGCTGCCTTTGGCGCTGCGCAGGCCGCGGCGGATGCGGTTGCAGTGAAGGCGATGAAGGAACGCGCCGGGCGGAACGACGTTTTCGGACAATCATCTTTGCCTTGAGACCCGCCGCAACGAGCACCGGCCAAGCTCTGCTGCGGGGCGAGCATGGGCCCAGGGACGCCGCCGCTGGGCGTTGTTCGAGGATATTGACGGTGCGACTGTCGCGCTGCGTGATTCCATCGAAATCGGAAATGCTGTCGGCCTTGTCCTCCCTCGACGGCGAACCGCGCCATATTGCTTAACAGCGTCTTAACACCCTTCAGGAAAACGTGGCATTTGGGCAACATGCCTTTCCGATCAATGGCTTTCCCTTAGGGCAGAATGGCATTTGTCGATTGCAATGAGGGATCGCGTCGTTATTCCTCACCTCGCGAAGACAGGGCGTATTTCGAATGCCGGGTTTTCAAAATTGGGGAAGGGGCAGGGAATGCTGTCTTTTGGCATCGCCTTCCGGACCTGGAATTTTTATTTTGACTGGAGATCACACATGAACATCAAGAGCCTCCTCATCGGCTCCGCTGCGGCCCTGGTCGCAGTTTCCGGCGCTCGCGCCGCCGACGCCGTCATGGCGCCGGAGCCCGAGCCGGTTGAATACGTCCGCGTTTGCGACGCTTACGGCGCGGGCTTCTTCTACATCCCCGGCACCGAGACCTGCCTGAAGCTTTCGGGCTATGTCTGGTACCAGATCGGCGCCAACGGCTTTGATGAAGCTCGCGGTGTTGTCGGCCAGGAAACTGCTCCGACGGCCGGTGGTATCGGTGGTGACGGGTGGTGGAAGTCGGTCCGCGCTCGCCTCAACGTCGACGCGCGTTCGGAAACCGAATGGGGCACGCTGCGCTCCTACATCCGCCTGCAGGGCACCTGGAACGGCGTCGGCGACGGCCCGGTCTCGGTCGACCAGGCCTTCATCGAACTCGGCGGCTTCAAGATGGGCTACTCGGAATCCTTCTGGGTCGACTCGGGCAATGGCGGCGCTTCCAACTGGGGTTCGCACTCCTGGACCGGCATGTATTACGGCTACCAGCAGCGCGCTCTGATCGGCTATCGCTTCGAATCGAACGGCTTCTTCGGCGCAATTTCGCTTGAAGACGACGCTCTTGCTGGCGACGGCTACATGCCCGACGTTGTGGCCAAGCTCGGCTACTCCGGCGGCTGGGGCGCCGTCTGGGCGAAGATTGCCTATGACGAATCCTTCGATGGCACCGTGTCTCCGGGCTACGTCAATGGTGGAGCGACCACCAATAACGGCGGCTGGGGTGCGCAGATTGGCGCTCAGTTCAACATGCCGAATATGCCCGGCTCGTCGCTGCGCGTCATCGGCTTCTGGGCTGACGGTGCGCATTCCTACAATGCCGGCAGCCCGACCACCTTCTTCGCCAACTTCGGTCAGCCGATCTATGGCGGTGCGGAGTGGTCGGTTCTCGCGTCCTACAATCAGCAGTTCTCTGAAACCCTGGGCGCTTCGGTGTCGTTCCAGTACTTCAAGAACCTCTACTATGCTGGCACGGACCTGACCAACCTGGTCGCGGGCGGCGGTGGTTCGCCTGACGCATGGGCTGCTGAACTGTCGGTTGTCTGGTTCCCGGTCAAGGACTTCGAAGTCCGCACCGAACTGCGCTATGACGACGTTGGAGCTTACGAAGCCGGCACTGCCTATGCGGGCACGAACCCGGATGGCACCTTCTCCGGCTTCCTGCGCTTCACGCGCTACTTCTAATCCGATCGCAAGATTGGCTTGAGCGAAACCCGGCGGGCAACCGCCGGGTTTTGTTTTTGTCCGCCGCTGTGTTCCGGGAAATCCGGCGCGCCGATTCGGCGCAATGACGCCGCCGAACCAGGGCGACGGTCAAACGGCTGCTCCGACTGTCCAAATTTGTGTCTTTTGCGCAACATCGGCCGTGCCTGCGGCGGGTGAGGCTGCCGCGGCGGCCGTTATCGATTGAAACTTAGTTGGCTTAGGGTGAGTGTCCCTACGCCATCAAGGCCAATCGTCGGTGTCGGGTTCCCGGATTTTGTAGCGAGAGCAGGCGTTGCTGATTTTCAGCATCGAACGCCCAGGCGGATTTTTCTATCTTTTTGGAGATTACACATGAACATCAAGAGCCTCCTCATCGGTTCTGCCGCGGCCTTGGTCGCGGCTTCTGGCGCTCGCGCCGCCGACGCCGTCATGGCGCCTGAGCCGGAGCCGGTTGAATATGTTCGCGTCTGCGACGCTTACGGCGCCGGCTTCTTCTACATCCCCGGCACCGAAACCTGCCTGAAGATCTCGGGCTATGTCTGGTACCAGATCGGCGCTTCGTCGTTTGACAATTATTTCTTCGGTCTTGTCGGTGCCGCAGTTCCTGGCGCGGACACCCCGGCTTTTAGCGGTGGCGCTTTTGCGGCTGACGGCTGGATGAAGAACATTCGGGCGCGCGTCAATTTTGATGCCCGTTCGGAAACCGAATGGGGCACGCTGCGGTCCTATTTTCGTGTTCAGGGTTCTGGTAGCGGAACTTCCGATCTCGGCACGGCGGTCGACCAGGCCTATATCGAGCTCGGCGGCTTCAAGATGGGCTACTCGGAATCCTTCTGGGTCGACTCGGGCAATGGCGGTCCTTCGAACTACGGTTCGCACTCCTGGGGCGGTATGTATTACGGCTACCAGCAGCGCGCTTTGATTGGCTATCGTTTTGACTCGAACGGTTTCTTCGGCGCCCTGTCTCTCGAAGACGATGCCTTGAACTCGTTTGGCGCGACGGCCGTAAATGTGACCTTCGGCGGGGGGGCGTTGCCGGCATATGCCGGGCAGGGCGGCTACATCCCCGACATTGTCGCCAAGATCGGTTACGCCGGTGGCTGGGGCGCTGTCTGGGCGAAGGTCGGCTACGATTCTGATCGCACCAACAGCTTCTCCGCATTCTTCGGTGCGCCGCACGCCGGTGACGATGGCTGGGGCGCCCAACTCGGTATGCAGTTCAACATGCCGAACATGCCTGGCTCGTCGCTTCGCTTGATCGGCTACTATGCCGACAGCGACAACATGTATTCGACCGGCTCCGCGTTTGGATCCCTGTTCAACGTTGCCTACGGTGCTCCTGGCTCCGGGATCGCCGCTGGCGCGAATGGTTCGGCTGAATGGTCGATCCTGGCATCGTATAACCAGCAGTTTTCGGAGACCTTCGGCGCCTCGGTTGCGTTCCAGTGGTTCAATGACTTCTACCTCCCGGGCACCGATGTTGTTGCCGGCCTCGACGGTTGGGGCGCTGAACTGTCGGCCGTCTGGTTCCCGGTCAAGGATTTTGAAGTTCGTGGCGAATTGCACTATGACAAGATCACGAATCCGGGTCCGGACCTGTTTGACGGCACTGTTTCCGGCTACCTGCGCTTCACGCGCTACTTCTAGTCGATCGCAAGATTGGTTTGAGCGAAACCCGGCGGACAACCGCCGGGTTTTGTTTTTGCAGGATCGAAATCTGAATCTGGACGTGGGTCAGCGATCGACCGGATATGTGTCGCGGCCGAGCTATCAGATCGCGTCGGATCCGGTTACGTCAGCGGCCGTCGGCCGACTTGAGGAAGGCTGCGATGCGGCGTGGCAGGTCGCCGGTCTCCAATAGCGGCGCGTGGCCCTGGCCGGCGACGGTGATCGAAGTCATCCCCGGATGCCGCTTCTCCATCTCGGTGAGCGTCTCGGCCGACAGCAAGGTCGAATTGGCGCCGCGGATCGCCATCAGCGCGATGTCGGCCAAGCCGGCGAATTGCGGCCAAAGTTCCGGCAGCGGCTTGTCGAGGTCGACGCTCTGCAGCGTGTTGAGCAGGGCCGGGTCGAAGTCGGGTGTCGGCACGCCGTTCTCGTCACGAAAAATGGCGTGCGCCATGCGCTCGAAATCGGCGGCCGTCAGTGCTGTGTCGGGGCCGGCGATGGCGCGCTGAAGCTCCACCGCGTCGGCGAAGCTCTTCGGTTTCGGCGCGCGTTCGAGATAGGCGCGGATCGCAGTCAGGCCCTCGGCCTGCACCACCGGGCCGATGTCGTTCAGCACCGCCGCCTTGATGGCTGCCGGGCGCATCGCCGCGAGGATCATGACGATCAGACCGCCGCGCGACGTGCCGATGAACGCGGCCTCGCCGACGCCCAGCGCCGCCATGCCGGCAAGAATGTCGCCGGCCTCGACAATCGGGTCGTAGGTCTTCCAGTCAGGCGCGTAGGCGGAGCGGCCGCGGCCGCGATAGTCGAACGCGATGACCTGCCTCGGATTCGTCGGATGGTTGGCCAGATATAGCGCCAGGTCGTGGAAATCGGCGCTATTGCGGGTCAGTCCGGCGAGGCACACGACCGGAAGCACGCCGTCGTGCCGGACGCCGTAGACGCGGGCGCGCAGTTTCAGCGCGTCCTGGGAATTGTAGTAGAAGTCCTCGAAACCCTGCGCGCCCAAGTCGATCCTCCGCCGCTGCGCCTTCCGATTACGCAAGCTTGTCGCCGAAAGCAACGCCGCCGCGACAAGGGCGTCTCAGATGCCCTCGCGCCCCTGAACCAGATCGGAAGCGATGGAGAAACGTCCGGTCAGCCGCATCTTGTAGACCTGATAGTTTTCCATCACCCGCTGCACATAGTTGCGGGTTTCAGTGAACGGAATGCCCTCGATCCAGTCGACGACATCCTCGACGGATTTGCCGCGCGGGTCGCCGTAGCGGATTGCCCAGTCGCGGGCGCGGCTGGGCCCGGCATTGTAGCCGGCGAAGGTCATCACATAAGAGCCCGAGAAGCGCCCGAGCTGGTCCGACAGGAAGGCGGACCCGAGCGTGGCGTTGTAGGCGACGTCGGTGGTCAATCGTTCCGGCGCGAAGGCAAGCCCGGCCTTGCGCGCCATGTCGCGGGCGGTGCCGGGCAGCAATTGCAGCAGGCCGCGCGCGCCGGCGCGCGACACTGCGGTTGCGTTGAATTCGCTCTCCTGGCGGGCGATCGCATAGGCGAGCGCCTTGCCGGCCCCGGAAATGTCAGCCTGGGCGGGAATGGCCCCGGTGGGGTGGGCGAGCCCGCCAATCGGCAGGCCGCGATTGGCGGCGGCCTTGGCGGTCCTGAGCGCCAGCGTGATGTCGCGCTGTTTCGCCTGGCCGACCAGCAGCGCCAGTTCGCCCGGGCTGGTCAGTTGCCGCGCCAGCGCGCGGTAGAGACGGTCGGCATATTTGGTCTCGCCGACGCGTTCCAGGGCGCGGATCGCATCTACCATCGGCAGCGACGCGAAATCGCGCCGGTCCTCAAGGCTCGGCTGCGGCGTCGCAACCTCGATGTCGGATCGATCGAGCCGGGCGGCCGCCAGCTGGCCGTAAAACGCCGTCGGATAGGCGGCGGCGCGTTCGAGCAGTTCCCTGGCGTCGCCGGGGCCGCCGGCCTCGGCGCTGCGCGCCTGCCAGTAATAGCCCCGCGCCAGCGACGTCGCGCCGCGCGCCATCTGCGAGATGCGGGCGAAATGCGGCGCGGCCTTGACCGGGTCGTGGAGGAAGCGAAGCGCATACCAGCCGGCGTGAAATTCCGCGTCGGCGGCGACGTCCGGCGTCTCGGCGGTATGTGCGGCGGCCAGCCGATAGGCGGTGGCGGCGTCTCCGATGTCGAGCAGTTCGCGCGACAGCACCCGCCGTTCGGCCCACCAGGCATCGGCGTCGGCATAGGCGGCCGGATCGGTCGGCGCTGCCAGCATGGCGGCGGCCGCCTCGCGATATTTGGCGGAGCGGCGCAGCAGCCGCGCCTTGGCGAAAGCGTAGCCGGCGCCGCGTTCGGCGGCCGGCACGGCTTCCAGCAATTGCGCCGCCTTGCGGTCGCCACGGATCTCCGCCGACCACGCCGCGGCCAGCGCTTGGGATTTTGCCGGTTCGGCGACGCGCATCGCCGATGCGACGCGGTCTGCATGGAACATCCGATCCATCCGGGCGCGGTGATCGGCGGTGGTCAGCACCGTCCCAAATTCCTTGATGATCGCCGCCTCGACCGCGCCGTCGAGCTTGTCCGTGCGCCAGATTCCGGCGAGCGCGTCGCGCGCCTTGTCGCGGTTGCCCAGCGCCAGCTGCGCGCGGGCAAGGGCGCGGGCGCCCTGCTGGGTTTCGGGCTTCCGGACCGCGAACGCCTCGATGACGCGGGCGGGGTCGATACCCGGTCGCAGCAGCGCGCGCTCCGCGTGCAGGCGCACATTCTGCATGCCGGGCCAGTCGGCAAGCGGGTCAAGCACCTGGCCCAGGTCGCCATAGTCGACCGCTGTCACCCAGTTGACGATGCGTTTTTCTGGCGCGGCGTCCGGCAAGGAGCGGACAATGTCGAGCGCCTCGCGTGGTTTGCCGGCGCGATGCGCGTCGAGGGCGCGATCGAGCAGGATCTCATATTGCGTCGGCACGACGAACCGGTTCGGTCCGGGCGCGGGCTTGACCCCCGCGAGCGGCGGCGGCAGCAGCGCCTTCGGCGCCGTGGCGGGCAGGCGCGGAACCGCGACAAAGGCGAGCAGATCCGGCAGAGGCTCGGCCGCTGGCGCAGCGCCCGGCCAGGGTGGCGGACCCTTTGCCGAACGAACGACCGGCTTTGGCGCCGGCGCTGTGGTCGCGGGCGGCGCAACCCGGACCTGCGCCCAGACCGGTTGCGGGTCGGGCAGGTCGTCGGATGTCAGTGACGGGACAGAGGCGTTGTCCGGGATGCTGGCGGAAACGGTCGCATGCGGCGGGCGCGGCTCGCGGTCCGGCTCGGACCGCGAAACGGCGGCGGTGCGTTCGATCGCCGGCGGCGCGGGCGGCGCGACGACCA
>DDFA01000063.1:0-15801 GCA_002336975.1 Phyllobacteriaceae bacterium UBA1940 | reverse complement strand
GCAAGCTGGCCGAGGTCGGGCAATCCGGTCAGGACCGTTTGCGTCGAGACGGGCGCGGGCGCGACGACATCGCCGCCCGCGATTGTGGGCGAAAGCGGGGCATGAGCGGTCGGACCGGTTGCGGCGACCGCAACGATCACGGCGCCCGCGACCGGCAGAGCAAGCGTTCGGATGAGATGTCGGGCTGTCATCGGCTGGATGGCGGGCTCCCGGTTGCTATGCCAAGGTCATCCTAGACCGCGACAATGAAAGCATGGTTAACAATTGGTTAGGCTGCGGGCGCCCTCGAGGCTGGCGCAATCGTTCATGCTTGCCGCAAACGCGTGGCAAGACTATGGTGCCGCGCTCTTTGGCCGGTTTGGCCTGCACAATCATCACGGAGACTGTCTGATCATGTTGAGAGGCTCGCTGACCGCGCTTGTCACGCCCTTCCAAAAGAGCGGCGCGTTTGACGAGAAAGCCTTTCGCGCCTTTGTCGACTGGCAGATCGACGAAGGCACCAGCGGGCTTGTGCCGGTCGGCACGACCGGCGAGTCGCCGACGCTGTCGCATGACGAACACCATGCGGTGGTGAAGGCCTGTATCGACCAGGCAAAGGGCAGGGTGCCGGTGGTTGCCGGCGCCGGCTCGAACAATACCGAGGAAGCCGTCAGCCTGGCCCGCCACGCCGAAAAGGCCGGGGCAGACGCGGTCCTCGTCGTGACGCCATATTACAACAAGCCGACCCAGCGCGGCATGTATCTTCACTTCGCCACCATCGCCAAGGCGACCAGCCTGCCGATCATCATCTACAACATTCCGCCGCGTTCGGTGATCGACATGTCGCCCGAGACGATGGGAAGACTGGCCAGCGATTTCAAGAACATCGTCGGCGTCAAGGACGCGACCGGAAAAGTCGAGCGCGTCTCCGAACAGCGGCTGACCTGCGGCGCGGATTTTGTCCAGCTGTCGGGCGAGGATGCGTCGGCGCTCGGCTTCAACGCCCATGGCGGCGTCGGCTGCATCTCGGTCACCTCCAATGTCGCGCCTCGGCTTTGCGCCGAGTTCCAGGCGGCGACGTTGGCCCACGATCATGAAAAGGCGCTGGCGTTGCAGGATCGGCTGATGCCGCTGCACAAGGCGATCTTCATCGAGGCGGGTGTGACCGGCGCAAAATATGCGCTTGGCCGGCTTGGCCGCATGGGAACGACGGTGCGCTCGCCGCTGATCGACATCGAGGCTTCGACCGCCGAGAAGATCGACGCGGCGCTGACCTCGGTGGGGCTTGTGAACTAGGGCAACGGTCCCCAGTTACGCTGCGCCATGGCTGCCCCATCGAAAAAGTCGGACCCCAACAACAAGGTCGCCGCGGAAAACCGCAAGGCGAGGTTTTCGTATGAGGTTCTGGATACGCTCGAGACCGGCCTGGTCCTGACCGGGACCGAGGTGAAGTCGTTGCGGCTGGGGCACGCCAACATCCAGGAATCCTACGCGTCCGTCGAAGGTGGCGAGTTGTGGCTGATCAACTCGTATCTGCCCGAATATCTGCAGGGAAACCGTTTCAACCACGAGCCGCGCCGCCGCCGCAAGCTGTTGACCAGCAAGCGCGAACGGGCGCGCCTGTCGCAGGCGGTCGAACGCGAGGGCATGACGCTGGTGCCGCTCAAAATCTATTTCAACGATCGTGGACGGGCGAAGATGCTGCTTGCCGTGGCGCGCGGCAAGAAGCTGCATGACAAGCGCGAGACCGAGAAACAGCGCGACTGGAACCGCGAAAAGGGCCGACTGCTGAAGCACGGCGGCTGAGACCGTCGCTTGCCCTCAGGCGAGGTCCTGCCTGACCCGCTGAAACACCGCCTCAAACATCGCCGGCGTCAAGACGCCGGTATTGGTGTTGTAGCGCGAGCAGTGATAGCTCGGAAAAACCGACAGATCGCCGATCCGGTAGTGGGCGCCGTGCTTGAACGGGTGTTGCGCCAGCCTGACGCCCAGCGCCTTGATCGTCGACTGATGCGCGATCGCCCCCAGCGTGACGATGGCGGCGAGGTTTGCAAAGCGGCCGATCGTCGGCGTCAGAAATTGCCTGCAGGTGTTGATTTCGGCGGGCACGGGCTTGTTTTCGGGCGGGACGCAGCGCACCGCATTGGTGATGGCCGAACCGATCAGCTCGACGCCGTCGTCGGGACGGGCGTCGTAGAGGCCGCGCGAGAACCCGAATTTCTGCAATGTCGCGTAAAGCAGGTCGCCGGCGAAGTCGCCGGTGAAGGGCCGTCCCGTCCGGTTCGCACCGCGAACCCCCGGCGCCAGGCCGATAATCAGCAGGCGGACGTCGTCGCTGCCCCCTGGCGGCATGAAAGTGGGCACCGGCCCGTTGAACCAGTGCGGCTCGCGCGAGCGCCAGCCGCCAATGAAACCGTTCAGGCGAGGGCACAGCGCGCAGTCGTGAACCGGCTCGGCCGGTGCGGCCGGAGAAACAGAAACGTTCAGCATCGCCGCATCATAGGCGGTCCTGGCGCGTATGGAACCGGCGGATGGCCGCAGGTCGGCGCTCAGGTCGGCTCGATGTCGATCTGCTCGACGCGCCGGGGGCGTTCGGTGATTTCGCGTCCGACATCGGCGCGCAGGCTCGCCAGATCGAGGAAATGGTCGGACTGGCGGCGCAGATCGTCGGAAATCATCGGCGGTTGCGTCGACAGGGTCGAGACGATGGTCACTTTCCGCCCCTTGCGCTGCAGCGCCTCGACAACGGAGCGGAAATCGCCGTCGCCGGAAAAGATCACATAGTGGTCGACATGTTCGGCGAGTTCCAGCGCGTCGATCGCCAGCTCGATGTCCATATTGCCCTTGACCTTGCGGCGGCCGACGGAATCGGTGAACTCGCGCGCCGGCTTCGTCACCACCTTGTAGCCATTGTAATCGAGCCAGTCGATCAGCGGCCGGATCGACGAATATTCCTGATCCTCGAGGATGGCGGTGTAATAATTGGCGCGCAGCAGGTAGCCGCGCTTCTGGAAATAGGCCAGAAGCTTGCGATAATCGATGTCAAAGCCGAGCTGCCGCGAAGTTGCATACAAATTCGCACCATCGATAAAAAGTGCAATTTTTTCGCGCGAATCGAACATCCGCAGCTCCTGCCAGTCTGTCAAAACTAAAAACTGCGGCGATTCGAATCTCAACCACCGGTGAAACGTCGATCTCAATTACGTTCCGCACTAACGATGCGTCAATAGTAGCTTAGTTTGCATTTTAACTACAACTCGGCAAGTCAAGAACTGTTGCTCCCTGACCTGCCGCCTGCATTTCGGCCCACGCGCTTGAGCCTTGTTTTTCGTGCCTGAAACGGATATGGACGCCGCTAAATCTCCGAAAGTCTGTTGGTAGAAAGGGGCGCAAATGGCCCGTGTGACCGTTGAAGATTGCATCGACAAGGTCGATAACCGCTTTGAACTCGTTCTGTTGGCAGGACATCGCGCCCGTCAGATCAGCCAAGGCGCCATGATTACCGTTGATCGCGACAATGACAAGAACCCCGTCGTCGCTTTGCGCGAGATCGCCGACGAAACCCTGTCGCCCGAAGACCTCAAGGAAGCCCTGATCCACTCGTTGCAGAAGCATGTCGAGGTCGACGAGCCGGAGGCTGAGGCGCCCGAGCAGATCGACAAGGTCGCGGCCCAGGACAGCGCCGTCGCCGCCAGCGACGACGACGACCAGGTCACCTTCGACCGCATGTCGGAAGAGGACCTGCTCGCCGGCATCGAGGGTCTGGTCGCGCCCGAGAAGAGCGACGACTTCTAAGACTGCCCGAGACATCGTGCCGCTTTTGTTGCGGTGCTTTCATGTTATTGATTCCATGCGTCGCGCCCACTGCGCGGCGCATGTTTCATTTTGGGGAACCGTCACGCGATGATGCGTCAATACGAGCTTGTCGAGCGGGTTCAACGCTACAAGCCCGACGTCAATGAAGCGCTGCTGAACAAGGCATATGTCTATGCCATGCAGAAGCACGGCCATCAGCGCAGGGCTTCGGGCGATCCCTATTTCTCGCATCCCCTCGAAGTGGCGGCGATCCTGACCGACATGCATCTCGACGAGGCGACCATCGCGGTCGCCCTTTTGCACGACACGATCGAGGACACCACCGCCACCCGCTCCGAAATCGACGAAGTGTTCGGTCCCGACATCGGCAAGCTGGTCGATGGGCTGACCAAGCTGAAGCGTCTCGACCTGGTGTCGAAAAAGGCGGAGCAGGCCGAGAACCTGCGTAAACTGCTGATCGCCATTTCCGAGGATGTGCGCGTGCTGCTGGTGAAGCTGGCCGACCGGCTGCACAACATGCGCACGCTCAACCACGTGCCGGAAGCCAAGCGCCAGCGCATCGCCGAGGAGACCATGGACATCTATGCGCCGCTTGCCGGGCGCATGGGTATGCAGGACATGCGCGAGGAGCTCGAGGACCTGGCGTTCCGCTCCCTCAATCCGGAAGCCTACAAGACGGTGACGGCTCGCCTCGAGGCCTATGCCGAGCGGAGCAAGCCGATTGTCGCCGGCATCGAGACGGCCCTGTCGACGATGTTTGCCGAGCGCAACATCAAGGCCACCGTCAAGGGACGGATGAAGAAGCCCTGGTCGATCTTCCGCAAGATGGAAGCGAAGGCGCTGTCCTTCGAACAATTGTCCGACATTATCGGCTTCAGGGTGTTCGTCGAGACCGTCGACGACTGCTACCGCGCGCTCGGGGCCATCCACACCACCTGGCAGATGGTGCCGGGCAGGTTCAAGGACTATATCTCGATCCCCAAGCAGAACGATTACCGGTCGCTGCACACGACGATCCTGGGACCGTCGAAGCAGCGCGTCGAGCTTCAGATTCGCACCCGGCAGATGAACGAGGTCGCCGAATACGGCGTCGCCGCGCACGCCATCTACAAGGACGGGGTCAAGAATGGCGGCGCGGCGCCAGTCGCGGTGTCCCGGGAGACCAACGCCTATTCCTGGCTGCGGCGCACCATCGAATCCCTCTCGGACGGCGACAATCCGGAGGATTTTCTCGAAAACACCAAGCTGGAGCTTTTCCAGGACCAGGTGTTTGCGTTTACCCCCAAGGGCATGCTGATCGCGCTGCCGCGCGGCGCCACGCCGATCGACTTCGCCTATGCGGTGCACACGTCCGTCGGCGATTCCTGCGTCGGCGCCAAGGTGAACGGACGCGTCATGCCGCTGATGACCGAATTGCAGAACGGCGACGAGGTCGAGATCATCCGTTCCAAGGAGCCGCAGACGCCGCCGGCGGCGTGGGAGACCATCGTCGTCACCGGCAAGGCGCGCTCGGCGATCCGCCGCGCCACAAAAACCGCGATCCGCAAACAATATTCCGGCCTCGGCCAGCGCATGCTGGAACGCGCGTTCGAGCGCGCCGCAAAGAAATATACGCGCGAGGCGCTGTCGAACGTGCTGCCGAGGCTGGCCAGGCGCGACGTCGAGGATGTGCTGGCGGCCGTGGGACGCGGCGAACTGACGACGGTCGACGTGATGCGCGCCATCTATCCCGACGCCAAGGTGGAAAAGTCCGCGACGGCGCCGAAGCAGAAGGAAGAAGGTTGGTCGCGGCTGCGCAACGCCGCCGGCATGTTGTTCCAGGTGCCGGGCCGGGCGAGCCGCACCCGCAAGGCCAAGGACGGCGAAGTCACCAGCGGCGCGCTGCCGATCCGCGGCGTGCGCGGCGACCTGCCGGTCAAGTTCGCGCCCGAGGGCGCGGTTCCCGGCGACCGGATCGTCGGCATTTTGCAGCCGGGCGAGGGGATCACGATCTATCCGATCCAGTCGCCGTCGCTGACCGCGTTCGACGACCAGCCGGAAAACTGGATCGACGTGCGCTGGGACATCGGCGAAGACCGCAAGGAACGTTTTCCCGCCCGCATTGTGGTGACCGCGCTGAACGCGCCGGGTTCGCTGGCCGAGATCGCCCAGGTGATCGCCGCCAACGACGCCAACATCCATACGCTGTCGATGGTGCGCACCGCGCCAGACTACACCGAGATGCTGATCGACCTGGAAGTCTACGACATGAAGCACCTGAACAGGCTGCTGTCGCAGCTCAAGTCCAACGCCGCCGTCAGCGCCGCCAAGCGGGTCAACGGATGATCATCGGTCTCGGCAGCGACCTCGTCGACATCAGGCGCATCCAGAAGTCGATCGACCGGTTCGGCGACCGCTTCATCGACCGCATATTCACCGATGTCGAGAAGGCGAAGTCCGACCGGCTGACGAACCGCGCCGCCTCTTACGCAAAACGCTTCGCTGCCAAGGAGGCCTGTTCCAAGGCGCTGAGCACCGGGGTTGCCGGCGGCGTCTTCTGGCGCGACATGGGGGTGGTCAACGACGCGAACGGCAAGCCGATGCTGCATCTGACCGACGGCGCGGCGAGGCGGCTGGTCGCGATGACGCCGCCGGGACATGCGAGCGTAGTGCATCTGACGATCACCGACGAGTTCCCGATGGCTCAAGCGATCGTGATCATTGAGGCCCTGCCATTGCCGTGAGCCTCCGGTAGCGAACGCCGTCCAGCGCGCATTTGCGTTGCCCCGGACAAGGCAAGCAGATAAACACTGCCGCACAAATCGAGGACCAAATGAGCGTGGCTGACAAAACGGACAAGAAATCTGGCGGCTTTGGCGAGACCGTCTCGGTCATCGTCCAGGCGCTGCTGCTTGCGCTGGTGATCCGCACCTTCCTGTTCCAGCCGTTCTCGATTCCCTCCGGGTCGATGCGGCCGACACTGCTCGAGGGCGACTATCTGTTCGTCACCAAATGGGCCTATGGCTATTCGCACCACTCGTTCCCGTTTTCGCCCAATCTGTTCTCCGGCCGCATCTGGAGCGCCGAACCCGAGCGCGGCGATGTGGTGGTGTTCAAATTTCCGCCGAACCCGTCGCTCGATTACATCAAGCGGGTCGTCGGCCTTCCAGGCGACCGCATCCAGATGATCGACGGCGTGCTCAACATCAACGGCGTGCCGGTGAAGCGCGAGAAGACCGGCCAGATCGACAATCCCGACATCACCGAGGAAAACCGCCCGGTCGACGTCTATCGCGAAACCCTGCCGAACGGCGTGACCTTCGACACGCTCGACCTGTCGCCGAACGCCACCTCCGACAACACACGTGAATATACCGTGCCGGAAGGCCACTATTTCATGATGGGCGACAACCGCGACAATTCCGCCGACAGCCGTGTATTCGGCTTCGTGCCGGCTGAAAACCTGGTCGGCCGCGCCAACCTCATCTTCTTCTCGATCGGCGGCGGCTACAGCCCGCTGCAGGTGTGGATGTGGCCGACCGAGATGCGGCCGTCGCGCCTGTTCAATTTCGTCCGCTGATGGCGCTCAAACGTCCGACCGGCGAGGCGCTGGCGGCGGTTGTCGCCGACCGCACCGGCTATGTCTTTGCCGATCTGATGCTGATGCAGACCGCGCTGACCCATTCCAGCGCGCCCGGCGCCAGGGACAATAATGAGCGGCTGGAGTTTCTCGGCGACCGGGTGCTGTCGCTTGTGATCTCGGACCTGTTGCTGAGCTCCTTTCCCGACGCGCGGGAAGGCGAACTGGCGGTGCGACTGAACGCGCTGGTGCGCGGCGACACCTGCGCCGAGGTCGCCGCCGACCTGAAACTCGAGCAGATCATCCGCGCCGATTCCGCCATACGCTCGGGCACCTCGAAAGCGCGCAACGTGCTCGCTGACGCGGTCGAGGCGTTGATCGCCGCGATCTATCTGGACGGCGGCATCGAAGCGGCGAGGCGTTTCATCCTCGCCAATTGGGAGCCGAGGTCGCGCGCCATTACCGAAGTGCCGCGCGACGCCAAGACCGAGTTGCAGGAATGGGCGGTGCAGGCGACCGGAAGCCTGCCGAACTATTCGATCGTCGGGCGCGAAGGCCCCGATCACGCGCCGCAGTTCACCGTTCTGGTCGACCTGCCGGGCTATGAGCCGGTCCACGCGCGCGGCCGCTCGAAACAGGCCGCCGAACGCGCCGCGGCCCGCGCATTTCTCGATCGCGAACGTTCCGGAGCAGCCGGCCAATGACTGACGACGCAGGACCATCAGCGATGCAACCCGACGAGACGGCGACGCGCTCCGGCTTTGTCGCGCTGATCGGCGCGCCCAACGCCGGCAAGTCGACGCTGCTCAACCGGCTGGTCGGGGCGAAAGTGTCGATCGTCACCCACAAGGTGCAGACGACGCGCGCCATCGTGCGCGGCATCGTCAATCACGGCGTGGCGCAGATCGTCTTTGTCGACACGCCCGGCATCTTCAAGCCGCGCCGCAGGCTGGACACGGCGATGGTGACGACCGCCTGGGGCGGGGCGAAGGACGCCGACAAGGTGCTTGTCATCCTTGACGCCGAACGCGGGCTGAAAGGCGACGCGCTGGCGCTGATCGAAAAGCTCGGCGATGTCCGCCAGCAGAAGATCCTGGTGTTGAACAAGGTCGACCGGGTAAAGCCCGAGACGCTGCTGGCGCTGGCGGAGCGGGCCAATGAACTGGCGACCTTCGAGCGGACTTTCATGGTGTCGGCGCTGACCGGTTCGGGCTGCGAGGCGATCCTCGACTATCTGGCGCACGCCTTGCCGAACGGCCCCTGGTATTATCCGGAGGATCAGATTTCCGACTTGCCGATGCGCCAGCTCGCCGCCGAGATCACCCGCGAAAAACTCTATCTACGGCTGCATCAGGAGCTTCCCTATTCCTCCACCGTCGAGACGGAAAAATGGGAGGAGAAGCAGGACGGGTCGGTGCGCATCGAACAGGTGATCTATGTCGAGCGCGACAGTCAGAAGAAGATCGTGCTGGGCGAAAAGGGCCAGACGATCAAGGCCATCGGCGCAGCCTCGCGCAAGGAGATCGGCGACATTCTCGAGCAGAAGGTGCACCTGTTCCTATTCGTGAAGGTGCGCGAAAACTGGAGCGACGACCCCGAACGCTATCGCGAGATGGGTCTGGATTTCCCCGGGTAAGCCCGGTCGCCACTTGCTGCTTGAGTTTTGCTGTCGCCTCTGTTCAGGATTGAACAATGGAATGGCGCGATGAAGGAATCATCATTGGCGTGAGACGTCATGGCGAAACCAGCGCCATCGTCGAGGTGATGACGCGCGCCCACGGACGCCATCTTGGCCTGGTGCGCGGCGGCCGCTCGCGCAAGATGCAGCCGATGCTGCAGCCGGGCAACCGGCTCGACCTGATCTGGCGCGCCCGGCTCGACGAACATCTGGGAACCTTCCAGGCCGAACCGATTGAGCTGAACGCGGCGCGGCTGTTCGACACGGCGACCGCCGTCTACGGCCTGCAGACGGTCGCGGCGCATCTGCGCCTGCTGCCCGAGCGCGATCCGCATCCGGCGCTGTTCGAAACGCTGGCGCTGGTGCTGAGCCATCTGGAGGATTCGCGCGCGGCCGGCGAACTGGTGGTGCGCTTCGAACTGATGCTGCTCGACGAACTCGGCTTTGGGCTGGACCTTTCCTGCTGCGCGGCGACGGGTTCGCGCGACGGCCTTGTCTATGTGTCGCCGAAATCCGGCCGGGCGGTGTCGGCCGAGGCCGGCCGCCCCTGGCACGACCAGATGCTGCCGCTGCCGGCGTTTCTCGACCGCCGCCACGGCGTCAGCGCCGACCTGGCGGCCTACGAACAGGCCTACCGGCTGACCGGGTATTTTTTCGGCAGGCACGTCTACGAACCGCGCGGCATGGCGCCGCCCGAGGCGCGGGCCGGATTTGTCGCGGCGCTGCGCCGCGCGATGTCATGAGATCGGGGAACTTGCATGAATGAAGTCGAACTGTTTCCGGGTTACGTCGCCACGCGCGGCGTCGGCGCTCTGCCGCGCGACGAATTGCTCAACCATACCGGGCTGGAGATGCTGCAGATGATGATCGACGGCCATTACCCGGCGCCGCCGATCTCGCAGCGGATGAATTTCGTGCTGACGCGCGTCGGCCATGGCGTCGCCGAGTTCCGCGGCCTGCCAGGCGCCCGGCACCTCAATCCGCTCGGTTCGGTGCATGGCGGCTGGGCGGCGACGATCCTCGATTCGGCGCTCGGCTGCTGCGTCCACACACTGATGTCGAAAGGCGAGGGCTATTCGACGGTGGAGTTCAACGTCAAGCTGATGCGGCCGATCACCGTCAACACCGGCGAGGTCGTGTGCGAAGGGCGCGTGGTGCAGCGCGGCCGCACCATCGCGTTTTCGGAAGCGACGCTGAAGGACAAGGACGGCAAGCTGCTGGCGACGGGCACAGAAACCTGCTCGATCTTCCCGATCGAGCGCCTGGCTGGATAATTCTTGGTCGGGTGGGCTGCAAACGGCGACGCCCGCGTGTCCGGTGCGCGTGAACCGGTCACGCGGCGCCAGACATCGGCAGATGAGCAGGCGAGCCCGAATTGATCGTCAGGATGTGTCGAAATAGGGCGTGCGGACGCGCGCAATGTCGAACGCCGGCATGAGCGTAGTGAAATGGCGAGCGACTTGACGCGAGATGGTTGCAAGCACGCGGTCGCGCTCAGGCGGCGCGAGCTGTTCGATGTAGTCGACGATCATCTGAAGCGTTTGCGCCAGTTCACCCAGCGCGTAGGCGAAATTCATCAGATCGTCGGCGCTGTCGCTTGTTTGCGAAAAATCGAGATCGGAAAAATCCGGATGTAAGCCGATGTCGTGGGCGACGTCCGTGATCAGCCGGCTGACCGGTTTGAGGACGATGGCGAACATCCAGCACAGCGTGCGGCGGACTATGCGGGAACGCTTGGTGGAGCGTTGGGCGAGGGTGGACAAAGAGAACAGCATAGCGACGATGCGGTGAAGCATCTGCATGTTCTCTTCCATCTCCCGCTTCATCGCCGCGTTCCAGTCCATCGGACCCTCGCTTCTACATGGCGGCTATTATCGGGACGGTTTTCGACACAGAGGATACAATTTTGGTCCAGCCGACGGATTGCCAGAAATTATGCTAAGATATCAGAATGTTATGCAAAGTATGGCGGCGCAGGACAGCGGAACTGTCCTCCGGTCAGGCGATTCCATCCAGCCATGAAGCGGCCTATTCGGCCGCCGCCGGAACCGGACGGTCGACGGCTGATTCCCTGATCGGCCAGTGGACGATGGCCGCAAACAGGCCGAGCGCGACGCCGAGCCACCATACCGTGTCGTAGCTGCCGTAGAGGTCGTAGAGATAGCCGCCGAGCCACACGCCCAGGAACGAGCCGATCTGGTGCGACAGGAAGACGATGCCGCCGAGCATGCCGAGATGGCGAGTGCCGAACATGATGGCGACCAGCCCGTTGGTCGGCGGCACCGTCGACAGCCACAGCAGGCCCATCAGGATGGCGAAGACGATGACAGAGGTCGGCGACTGCGGCAGCAGGATGAAGGCGGCGATCAGCACGGCGCGGCCGAGATAGATATAGGAGAGGAATTTTGGCTTCGAATAACGCTGGCCGATATAGCCCGAGGCGAGCGAGCCGATAATGTTGAAGAAGCCGATCAGCGCCAGCGCGATCACCGCGTAGCGGGCGTCGATGCCGATGTCGGAAATGTAGGCGGGGAAGTGGGCGGTGATGAACGCCACCTGGAAGCCACAGACGAAAAACCCGGCGGTGAGCAAGAGATAGCTTTGGTGGCCGAACGCCTCGCGCAGCGCCTGCCCGACCGTCTGCTCGAAGGCGGCCAGGCCGGCCCTGCCGTCGCGGGCGCTGCCGCGCAGCGCCAGCGCTAGGAACGGGATCGCCAGCATCATCGCCGCCATGTAGAGCAGCGCATCGAACCAGCCGACGGCGCTGATCAGCCCCTGGCCGAGCGGCGCGAAGACGAACATGCCGAACGACCCGGCGGCGGTGCCGATGCCGAATGCCAGGCTGCGTTGCTCGGGCGTCACCGCGCGGGCGAAGGCGGCGAGCACGATGCCGAACGATCCGGCGGCGACGCCAAGGCCGACGAGAACGCCGCCGGACAGGTAGAACATGCCCGGCGTCGTCGAATAGGCCATCAGCACCAGGCCGGCGGTGTAGAGGACGCCCGACAGGGCCAGGACGCGCGCGGTCCCAAAGCGGTCGGCCAGCGCTCCGAACACCGGCGTGCCGATTCCCCAGGCGAGGTTCTGGAAGGCCATGGCGAGGCCGAAGGTGGTGCGGTCCCAGCCCTTTTCGGCGAGCATCGGAAGCTGGAAGAAACCCATCGCCGAGCGCGGGCCGAAGGTGAGCGCCGCGATCAGGCAGCCGCAGACGATGATGAGCCACGGCATGGCCGGCGAGGCGGGCCGGGCGGTTGGAACGGCGGTCACGGACGACTCCCGAAAACGGTGTTGTATATGCACATTAGATGGTTTCGAGCTTCCGTCCAATGATTAGAAATGAGACGAGGATCAAGTTCGTTGATGTCACGCGGTGCTGCGGCGGCGAGGGCCGGGTATTTCAGCGGAGCTTGTCGAGCGCCGCGACATGTCTTTCGAACTGCGCCTGCGTCGATCTGGCCGGGCGCGGCGCAAGCTGCAGTTGGTCGACCGAAAAACCGCTCGGGCGGCCAAAAAAACGCGATGCTTCGGTCGTGCTGAAGCCGGCGAGTTCGGTCGCCTCGAAATAGGCGGCGATCCGGTCAGCCCGCTTGATCAGTTTGGTCGTCGTCGCGGGCAAGTCGGCCGGCAGGCCGAAGCGCAGATGGATGGCGCGTTGCAACCGCTTCTCGACCTCCTTGTAGCCGCCGCCGACCACAGCCTTGAACGGCGAGATCATGTCGCCGATGACATATTCGGGTGCGTCGTGCAGCAGCGCGGCGAGGCGCAATTGACCGGACGCGGCGGGTTCGAGCCGCGCGATAATAGCCTCGACCAGCAGCGAGTGCTGGGCCACCGAAAAGGCGTGGTCGCCATGGGTCTGGCCGTTCCAGCGGGCGACGCGCGCCAGGCCGTGGGCGATGTCGGACAGTTCGACGTCGAGCGGCGAGGGGTCGAGCAGGTCGAGCCGG
This sequence comes from Phyllobacteriaceae bacterium UBA1940, assembly GCA_002336975.1. Lineage (GTDB taxonomy): Bacteria > Pseudomonadota > Alphaproteobacteria > Rhizobiales > Rhizobiaceae > Mesorhizobium_A. The sequence continues at coordinate 2,822 of DDFA01000063.1, read as the reverse complement.
CGGCCCGACAACATGCGCTGCCAGGCGCGCGGCGGGGCGGAAGCCTTGTCCGGCATCAGGCGTGTCCGCCGGCATCGGCGGCGCTGGCGTCGGCTGCAAGCACGAAGCGCGCGCCGCGCGGGATCGACAGCCGCAGAGGCGTGTCCGCGGCCAGGATCGGGACGCCATTGTCGAGCGCGTCCTTGACCCGGTCGATGCGCACGATGGCGAGGCCGGCGTCGACTTCAACCGTGCCGAGCGCGCCGATCGAGCGGCCGTCGGCGGTGACGTCGGCGCCGGATGCGGGCAAAGGCGCGTCGGCCGAGACGATCATCACCCGGCGCCGCGCCGTGCCGCGATGCTGCATGCGCGACACCACTTCCTGGCCGACATAGCAGCCTTTCTTGAAACCGACGCCGCCGTTCTGGTCGAGCAGCACGTCGTGGGGAAAGGCGTCGCCGAGCGCATAGTCCGCCCCGCTTTCGGCGACGCCATTGGCGATGCGCAGCGCCCGCCATTGCGCGTCGGTCGCGCTCGCATCGAGGCTCGGCGCATAGACGCGCCACACCGGCATTGCCGTGAACCTGAGATCGCGCAGCCGGGTTGAATCGGCTCGTGAACTGCTTGAATCAGTTTGTGAGCCAGCTGAATCGGTCTCCCATTCTGCCGCGATAACCGACTCATTTCGCTGGGAAATCTCGACCCTGGCCCTCAGTCGGTAGAGCATCAGCCGGCGCACCAGATCGGCCGCGACATCGGCGCGGCAGTCGAGCAGGAAACCGTCGGGACCGTCGCGCGAGACCAGGAAATCGAACAGGATCTTGCCTTGCGGGGTCAGCAGCGCCGAAGGCTTGGCCTCGCCGGCCTGGAGCGCGTCCAGATCGGCCGTCACGATGTTCTGCAGCAGGTGTTCCGCGTCGGGCCCGTTGACCCGGACAAGGGTGCGGTCGGTCAGCAGTGCGCTCGCCATAAAATACCCCGGACTTGCATTGGCCAGGGCCATTACGTAAGCCGCGACCAGTTTGCGGACAAGGGCGACGACATGGCCGGCACATTCGACCTGATCATGAAGTACGGCACGGTGGCCAATCATGACGGCGTCGGTCGGCGCGATGTCGGCGTCAATGCCGGCCGCATTGCCGCCATCGGCGACCTGTCGCGCGCCGACGCCGCCGAGACGATCGACTGCACCGGGCTGCACATCCTGCCGGGCGTGGTCGACAGCCAGGTGCATTTTCGCGAGCCCGGCCTGGAGCACAAGGAAGACCTCGAATCGGGGTCGCGCGCCGCGGTGCTGGGCGGGGTGACGGCGGTGTTTGAAATGCCCAACACCAAACCGTTGACCTCCAGCGAGGCGGCGCTTGCCGACAAGGTGGCGCGCGCGACGGGGCGGATGCATTGCGACTTCGCCTTCTGGGTCGGCGGCACCCGCGAAAACGCCCGTGACGTCGGCGAACTGGAGCGGCTGCCGGGCGCTGCAGGCATAAAGGTGTTCATGGGATCGTCGACCGGCGACCTGCTGGTGGAAGACGATGAAGGCGTGTTCTCGATCCTGAAAAATACCCGCCGCCGCGCCGCGTTTCACTCCGAGGACGAGTTCCGCCTGCGCGAGCGGCTGGGCGAGCGCGTCGCCGGCGACCCGGCCTCGCATCCGGTGTGGCGCGACGAGATCGCCGCCCTGCGGTCGACCGAGCGGCTGGTGGCGATCGCGCGCCGCGCCCGCGCCCGCATCCATGTGCTGCACATCTCCACCGCCGAGGAGATCGGCTTTCTCGAACATCACAAGGACGTGGCGACCGCCGAGGCGACGCCGCATCATTTGACGCTGACCGCCGACGACTATGCAAGGCTCGGCACGCTGTTGCAGATGAACCCGCCGGTGCGCGCCGCCCGCCATCGCGACGGCGTGTGGCGCGGCGTCCACAACGGCGTCATCGACGTGCTCGGCTCCGACCATGCGCCGCACAGCCGCGAGGAGAAGTCAAAACCCTATCCGGGTTCGCCCTCGGGCATGACCGGGGTGCAGACGCTGGTGCCGGTGATGCNNNGCAAGGGCCGCATCGCCGCCGGCTACGACGCCGACTTCACTATCGTCGACATGAAGCGGCGCGAAACCATCACCGACGCGCAGCAGGGCTCGAAGGCCGGCTGGACGCCGCATCACGGCCGCCAGGTGACGGGATGGCCGATGGGCACGATCGTGCGCGGCGTCAAGGTGATGTGGGACGGTGAAATCGTCGGTCCGGGGCAGGGGCGGCCGGTGGAATTTTCCGAATCGGGCGCGATGGCCTGATCCTATTCGCCGGCGAGGAAGAACATCCATTTGCCGTCCGGCGTGATCGCCGTGCGGTAGAATGTGTAGGCGCCGAAGCCGCGCATCTCGTCGAAATCGCCGGCGGTGACGACGCGGAACAGCTCGACCCGCTGCGGCAATGTGAGCTTGTCGAGCGGCATGGCGGAAAAATAGGGCCACATGTAGCGCTCGTCCGGCGTGCCGGCGTCGAGATGGACATAGCCGGCCTCGAGCACTTCCTCGAGGATGGCGAGGATTTCCTGGCCTTCGCCGTCGCCGGAACTGCCGATCAGAAAGCCGACCGGATCGCCCTTGACCTCGGCGAAATCGAGCCGCGTCGCGCCGGCGCCGGTTCCCAGCAGCGGGCGCAGCTTTTCCACGTCGCCGCTCCTGGTGGCCTCCAGAATGAGATTGCGCATGCGCTGCACCGGTTCGGGCAGCCTGGTGAAATCATAGAGGATTTCCGGCAGCGGACCGTCGGGCTCGACCACCGGGCGGGCCGGGTCGGCGCCCAGTTCGGCGTCGCCGGCGGGTTGCTGCTGTGCCGGTT